>NZ_JBEOVM010000150.1:0-12904 GCF_040295505.1 Streptomyces sp. NPDC002790
GACCCCCGCTGCTCAATCGGGCATTTTAAGCCCCGCCGGCGATTGAGGCGCGGGGTCCGGGGCGGAGCCCCGAGGCGTCAACCACGGGTCCCCGAAACCTACTTGGCCCGGTCGAAGTCGATCGCGCTGTAGGCCCGCAGCTTGCTCAAGCGATGCGTGGAGTCGATCTGCCGAATCGTCCCGGACTTCGACCGCATCACAAGCGACGACGTGTGCGCCCGCTCCGAGTCGTACCGCACCCCCCGCAGCAACTCCCCATCGGTGATCCCGGTCGCGACGAAGAAGATGTTCTCGCCGGAGACAAGGTCGTCCGTGGACAGCACCCGGTCCAGATCGTGCCCCGCGTCGATCGCCCGCTGCCGCTCCTCGTCGTCCTTCGGCCACAACTTGCCCTGGATCACACCGCCCAGGCACTTGATCGCGCAGGCCGAGATGATGCCCTCGGGCGTACCGCCGATGCCGAGCAGCAGGTCGACGCCGCTGCCCTCGCGCACGGCGAGGATCGAACCGGCGACGTCGCCGTCCGAGATCAGCTTGATGCGGGCGCCGGTCTCCCGGACCTCCTTGATGATCCCCTCGTGCCGCGGCCGGTCGAGGATGACCACGGTGATGTCCTCGGGCGCGCGCTTCTTCGCCTTGGCGACGCGGCGGATGTTCACCGACACCGGGGCGTTGATGTCCACGTAGTCGGCGGCCTCGGGGCCGGTGACCAGTTTGTCCATGTAGAACACGGCGGACGGGTCGAACATCGTGCCGCGGTCGGCGGCGGCGAGCACGGCGATCGCGTTCGGCATGCCCTTCGCGCAGAGCGAGGTGCCGTCGATCGGGTCGACGGCGATGTCGACCTCGGCGCCCGTTCCGTCACCGATGTGCTCCCCGTTGAAGAGCATCGGGGCCTCGTCCTTCTCACCCTCCCCGATGACGACCACGCCGTTCATCGAGACGGTGGAGACGAGGGCGCGCATGGCGCGCACGGCCGCGCCGTCGGCGCCGTTCTTGTCACCGCGGCCCACCCAGCGGCCCGCGGCCATGGCGGCGGCTTCGGTGACCCGGACGAGTTCCAGGGCGAGGTTGCGGTCGGGGGCCTCGGAGGGGACCTCGAGCTCGGACGGAAGCTGGTGATGCTCGGTCATCGAGACGCACCTTTCTGTTCCGGGATTCACCGGGATCGTTCGGCTTCACCGGGATACGACAATAAGGAGGGGCGCCCGGAGGGCTCGTTGGAAGGGCGGTGGCGGGCGACGGGCGGGCGGATGGGGGCGGTATTGGGGAGAACTCTATCGTCGGTCAGACAATCTGAGCAGACCGCCCCACGGATGAGCGGACCGGTCGATGCCGGACCGCGCGAATCCGGACCTCCCGGCGGAGATCATCGGGCGACCTGCGACGATGGGGTGCGTGGCAGCAAGAAACGGTAAGAAAACGGTCGGCAGCCTGGTCCTCTCGCTCGGCGCCTGCGTCCTCGCGGCCGGCGTGATCTACCTCTTCGTTCCGCACGACGATTCCGGGGAGCCGCAGGTCAAGCGCGTCGACTACAAGGTCGAGCTGTCGACGGCCCGCCGTGCGGCGCCGTACCCGGTGGCCGCGCCGACGGGCCTTTCGCACGACTGGAAGCCGACGTCCGTGCGCTACCAGGGCACCGCGAACGACGCGTGGCACCTCGGGTATCTCGACCCGAAGGGGCAGTACGTCGCCGTCGAGCAGGCGACCGGGCGGTCGAAGAAGTTCATCAACGAGGCGAGCCAGGGCGCCTCCGCGACCGGTCGCACGCAGGAGATCGGCGGCGAGACCTGGGAGCGCTACAAGGGCGAGAAGTACGACGCCCTGGTGCTGAAGCAGAAGGGTGCCACCACGATGGTGACCGGCACGGCCGACTTCGACCAGCTGACGAAGATGGCCGAGGCGCTGGAGATGAAGCGCGAGAAGGTGTGACGGGTCCTGTGACGGGTCCGTCCGCCCCGTAACGAGGAAGGGCCCCGGCCGAAGCCGGGGCCCTTCCTCGTACGTTCTGCGTCCACGCGACTCAGATGGTCGTGATGACCTGCTCCTGCTCGAGGCGCGGGGAGCGCGGGAACCAGGCGTCCTCGCCCGGCTTGCCGATGTTGATGACCATCAGCGGGGAGTGGTCGTCGTCCAGGAACTCCTTCTGGACGCCGGCGAAGTCGAGGCCGGTCATCGGTCCTGCGGACAGGCCCGCGGCGCGGATGCCGATGATGAAGTAGGCGGCCTGCAGCGTCGCGTTCAGCGTGCCGGCCTGCTCGCGGACCGGACGCTCCGAGAAGAACATGTCCGAGATCCCCGGGGCGTGCGGAAAGAGCTGCGGCAGCTCCTCGTGGAACTCGTGGTCCGTGGAGAGGATCGCGACCAGGGGGGCGGCGAGGGTCTTCGGCTGGTTGCCCTCGGCCATGTGCTTGACGAGGCGCTCGCGGGCCTCGGGGGAGCGGACCAGGGTGATGCGCAGCGGCGACTGGTTGAAGGCCGTCGGGCCGTACTTGACCAGGTCGTAGATCGCTGCGACCTGCTCGTCGGTCACGGGCTCCGACGAGAACGTGTTCGCGGTGCGGGCCTCGCGGAACAGCAGGTCCTGCGCGGCGGGGTCAAGAACGAGAGACATGGATCAACCTTCTCGGTGCGACGGTCACGGCTGCGGCGATCCGTTCTGTCCGGATCGGCCCACATGGAGGACGGTACGCCGATGAGGTTCAACCTTCAACAAAACGCTTCGTGACGCTGTTCACAAGGCGACGCCCCGGTCACTCCTCGTCCTCCGCCTCCTCCTCGTCGTCGCCCCCGGCCTCCTCCGCGAGCGCCGCGTCCAGGCGGGCGCGCGCGCCGTCCAGCCAGCGGCGGCACACCTTCGCCAGCTCCTCGCCCCGCTCCCACAGCGCGAGGGACTCCTCAAGGGACGTGCCACCGGCTTCCAACCGCCGGACGACATCGATCAGTTCGTCCCGCGCCTGCTCGTAGCCGAGCGCCTCGTCGGCCGCCTGTGCCGTCTTCGTAGCCATGCTGCTGACCGTCCTCACGCTTCGTCTTCTGTTACTCGTACGGTGAATTCGCCCTCGGAGACGCGGGCCCGCAGCTCCTCGCCGCCGGCCACCTCGTCCGCACCGCGCACCACGTGCCCGTCCGGCCTCTGCAGCACCGCGTAGCCCCGCTTCAGGGTGGCCGCGGGGGAGAGCGCCACCACGCGCGCGTGCGTGTGCGTCAGCTCCGACTCGGCGCGGTCGAGGAGGTGGCCGAGGGTGCGGCGGGAGCGCTCGGCCAGCGCCGCGATCTGTTCCTCGCGCTCGTCGACCATGCGGTGCGGGTCCTCTATCGAGGGGCGGGCGAGGGCCGCCGCGAGCCCTCGCTCTTCCCGCTCCAGGAGGGACTCCACGCTGCGCCGCGCCCGGTCCCGCAGCCAGCGCACCCGCTCGTACTCCTCGCCGACGTCCGGCACGACCTTCTTCGCCGCGTCCGTCGGCGTCGAGGCACGCAGGTCGGCCACGTAGTCGAGCAGCGGGTTGTCCGGCTCGTGGCCGATCGCGGAGACGACGGGCGTACGGCAGGAGGACACCGCACGCACCAGCTGTTCGTCGGAGAACGGCAGCAGGTCCTCCACGCTGCCGCCGCCGCGCGCCACGATGATCACGTCGACGTCGTCGAGTGCGTCCAGGTCCTTGACGGCCTGCACCACCTGCGGCACCGCGTGCACGCCCTGCACCGGTACGTTGCGCACCTCGAAGCGGACGGCGGGCCAGCGGCGCCGCGCGTTCTCCAGCACGTCGCGCTCCGCGGCCGAGGCGCGGCCGGAGACCAGGCCGATGAGCTGCGGCAGGAACGGCAGCGGCTTCTTGCGGTCGTCCGCGAAGAGGCCCTCCGCGGCAAGCGCCTTCTTCAACTGCTCCAGGCGCGCGAGCAGTTCACCGACGCCGACCGGGCGGATCTCGGCGGCCCGCAGCGAGAGCTGACCGCGCGGCGCGTACCACTCCGGCTTCGCGTGCACGACGACGCGGGAGCCCTCGCGCACCACGTCCGCCACCGCGTCGAACACCTGGCGGTAGCAGGTCACCGCCACCGAGATCTCGTGCGACGGGTCGCGCAGCGTCAGGAACACGACGCCCGCGCCCGGTCTGCGGGACAGCTGCGTGATCTGACCCTCGACCCACACGGCGCCGAGCCGGTCGATCCATCCCCCGATGAGCCGCGACACCTGGCCGACGGGCAGCGGGGCGTCCGCGGACGTGTTGACAGCCATGCCGTGAGCGTAGTCGCAGGCACCGACAACGCAGGTGGTCCCCGGTGCGGACGCCCTACGCGGCCGAAGACCCGGCAGGCTCGGCGCGGCCCCGCTGCACCGCCAGCACCACGAGCCCGATCGCCAGCCAGATCGCGCCCACCACCTGCGCTGTCGGAGACGCCTCCACGATCACCGCGACGGTGATCGCCGCGCCCAGGACCGGGATCACGACATGCCGCCACCAGCTCACGGCGCCGCCACGGCGACGTACCGCGAAATACCCCACCACGCTCGCGTGCAGCAGCGTGAAGGCCGTCAGGGCGCCGATGTCGACGACCGAGACCAGGTGGTCCATGCCGTCGTCCCGGCTGGCCGCCCAGACCGCCGCGACGAGCGTGATCACCGCGGCGAGCAGCAGCGCCACCCGCGGCACCCCGGCGTACGTCCGCGCGAGCGCCTTCGGCAGCCGCCGGTCGCGGGCCATCGCGAAGAGCAGCCGTCCGGCCGCCGCCTGCCCGGCGAGTGCCGCGAACGCCGCGCCGATCGCCTTGCTCACCGCCACCAGGTCGTGCAGCCACGAGCCGACGGACGCGTCCACGGCGTCGTAGAAGGCGCTGCCCTGCTTTCCGGGGTCGGCGGCGAGCTGCGCCGACGTGGTGGGTTCGAGCAGGGCGACCAAGTAGGTCTGCGCGACGAACAGCACACCCGTGAAGACGAGGCAGAACAGCACCGCCCGCGCGACCTTCGCCGAGCCCCCGGTGACCTCCTCCGCGAACGACGCGATGGCGTCGAAGCCCAGGTAGGAGAGGACCGCGACGGACACCGCCCCGATCACCGCCGACAGCGCGAACGCGCCCTGCGTGCCGTCGCCGGTCAGCGGGGACAGCCAGTCGCGCTGCGGCCCGTCCGTGGCCAGGATCACGATCGCCGAGACCACGAAGACCAGCAGGACCACGATCTCGAGCGCCAGGACCGCGAACCCGACCCGCGCCGCGGCCCGCACGCCCCACAGGTTGAGCAGCGTCGTGATCACCACCGCGAGCGCCGTCCACACCCACTGGGAGACCGAGGGGACGAGCGAGTTCATCGCGATGCCGGCGAAGAGATACGCGACCGCGGGGATCAGTACGTAGTCGAGCATCGCCATCCAGCCGGCGATGAACCCGGGGCCCTTTCCGAGACCCGCGCGCGCGTAGGCGAAGACCGAGCCCGCCTGCGGGGCCACCTGCACCATCTGGGCGTAGCTGAACGCGGTGAACGCCATCGCGATCGTCGCGACGATGTAGACCAGGGCTACCGCGCCGTGCGATTTCGCGTCCAGGGTGCCGAAGACGCCGACGGGCGCCATAGGGGCGATGAAGAGGAGCCCGTAGACCACGAGGTCCCGGAAGCCGAGACTTCGCCGCAGGGCCGTCTCTTCATGCGTGACGTGGGGGGTGTCGGCGGACATCGTGCCTCCGTAGATCGCGCGCAGACTTCCAGTCTCCCCACCGGGACGATCTTTGACCTCCCGGGGTCGCCCTTACGATGGGGAGCATGACTGCAACTCCCGGCCCGCCGCCCGCCACCACCCCAAGCGGAGACGCTCCGCGTCGCAGTGACAACCGCCGCGTCCTGCTCGCCGCCCCCCGGGGTTACTGCGCCGGTGTGGACCGTGCCGTGATCGCCGTCGAGAAGGCCCTCGAGCAGTACGGGGCCCCCATCTACGTCCGCCACGAGATCGTGCACAACAAGTACGTCGTGCAGACCCTGGAGCGGAAGGGCGCCATCTTCGTCGAGCAGACGGAGGAGGTGCCCGAGGGCTCCATCGTGATGTTCTCGGCGCACGGTGTCGCACCGACCGTCCACGAAGAGGCCGAGCGCGGCAAGCTCGCCACCATCGACGCCACCTGCCCCCTGGTGACCAAGGTTCACAAGGAGGCCGTCCGCTACGCCAACGACGACTTCGACATCCTCCTGATCGGGCACGAGGGCCACGAAGAGGTCATCGGCACGTCCGGCGAGGCCCCCGACCACATCACGCTCGTCGACGGCCCCGAGGACGTCGCCAAGGTCGAGGTCCGCGACCCGGAGAAGGTCGTCTGGCTCTCCCAGACCACGCTCTCCGTCGACGAGACGATGGAGACCGTCGACGCCCTCAAGGGCAAGTTCCCGGGACTGATCTCGCCGCCCAGCGACGACATTTGCTACGCGACCCAGAACCGCCAGCTCGCCGTGAAGCAGATGGGCGCCGAGTCCGACCTCGTCATCGTCGTCGGCTCGCGCAACTCCTCGAACTCCGTGCGCCTCGTCGAGGTCGCCAAGCTGGCCGGCGCCCGCGAGGCGTACCTCGTGGACTACGCCTCCGAGATCGACGAGTCCTGGCTCGACGGCGTCACGACCATCGGCGTCACCTCCGGCGCCTCGGTCCCTGACGTGCTCGTCGAGGAGGTCCTGGAGTACCTGTCGAAGCGCGATTTCGCGGACGTGGAGATCGTGAAGGCGGCCGAGGAGTCGATCACGTTCTCGCTGCCCAAGGAGCTCCGCCGGGACCTGCGCGCCGAAGCCGCGACGCTGGTCGGCGAAGCCGGGGAATCCGCTTCCAAGGAGTGACTGTCGGTCCCCCGTCGTAACGTGGAGTCATGCAGATCTTCGGAGTGGACATCGGCGGATCCGGGATCAAGGGCGCCCCGGTCGACCTGGAGCGGGGCGACCTCGCCCAGGAGCGCCACAAGGTGCTGACCCCGCACCCGGCCACGCCCGAGGGCGTGGCCGACGGGGTCAAGCAGGTCATCGAGCACTTCGCCGACGTGCGGCCCGACCGGGTCGGCATCACGTTCCCAGGCGTCATCACCGGCGGCGCCACGGTCCGCACGGCGGCCAACGTCGACAAGAGCTGGATCGACGTGGACGCGCGGGCCCTGCTGAGCGAGAAGCTCGGCGGGCTCCCGGTCACGGTGCTCAACGACGCGGACGCCGCGGGCGTCGCCGAGATGCACTTCGGCGCGGGCCGCGGCCGCAAGGGCACCGTGCTGCTGCTCACCTTCGGTACGGGCATCGGGAGCGCCCTGTTCACCGACGGCGTCCTCGTGCCGAACACGGAACTTGGCCACCTGGAGCTGAACGGGCACGACGCGGAGAAGCACGCCTCCACGAAGGCGCGCGAGGACCACGACCTCAGCTGGGAGCAGTGGGCGCACCGCGTGCAGAAGTACCTGGCGCACGTGGAGATGCTCTGCTCGCCCGAGCTGTTCGTCATCGGCGGCGGGATCAGCCGCAAGGCGCACAAGTTCCTGCCGCTGATCAAGGGCATCAAGGCCGAGATCGTCCCGGCCGAGCTGCAGAACAACGCGGGGATCGTGGGCGCCGCGATGGCGGCATCGCGCGCGTAGAGCCCCCGGGCCAACAGTCCCTAGGCGGTACGACGCCGGGGGCCGGGCGCCTGTGACGAGCGTGAGGCAGCCTTGCCGGCGGACGGCTTGCGGCCACCGGCCCGGCGCACCGCGGCCCGCCGGGCCATGAGCCGCACCTTCCGTACGGTCACGAGCACACCGGTGATGAGCGTCCCGCCGTACAGCCAGATCGCGTTCATGGCGAGCGTCGTCGCGACCCCCATGACCTGCGGCCCGAAGCCGCCGCTGCCCTCGGAGATCGGCACGATGCCGACGGCGAACGCGATCGGCACCACGACCGGCGCCGTCACCAGGTCCGCGCCCCGCACCCACACCGCCGTAAGCCCGCTGACGAGCAGGAACAGCACCCCGTAGACGGCCGGGGAGCCCCCGAACAGCAGTCGGTCGAGGAACCCGAAGACCAGCATGGCGGCGATGCAGAACAGTCCACTGCCCCGCCCCGTGAGCCGTGGGTTCGGGAAGCGAAGGGGGCGGCGTCCGGGAGCCGACCGACCCCCACGGGCGGCGCGGTACACGGTGGCGGACTCACCGGACGGCGCTGCGCCGTCCTGGCCGCCCTGCGCCTGCGGCGGAAGCGGGGCCGTGCGGCGGGGCCGGGCCTGCGGGGATCGCGTCCTGGGTTGCTCCACGAACCCAACATAGATGCGCTTATGTGCCCAATAGCCCAAGGGACACGCACTTTGGCAGAGCTTGACCGCGCTTGGCGGCAGTCGGGCGGGCCGGGCGAGGCCGTAGACTGGTGGATCGCCCTGCCCCACACCACCACATCACGTACGGGAAGTCGCAACGTGTCGCTCACGATCGGAATCGTCGGTCTGCCGAATGTCGGCAAGTCGACCCTGTTCAACGCCCTGACCAAGAACGACGTGCTCGCGGCCAACTACCCGTTCGCCACGATCGAGCCGAACGTCGGCGTGGTCGGTGTCCCGGACGCCCGCCTGACCAAGCTGGCCGAGATCTTCTCCTCGCAGAAGGTGCTCCCGGCCACGGTCGACTTCGTCGACATCGCGGGCATCGTGCGCGGCGCCTCCGAGGGTGAGGGCCTGGGCAACAAGTTCCTGGCGAACATCCGCGAGTCCGACGCGATCTGCCAGGTCATCCGCGCGTTCCAGGACGAGAACGTCGTGCACGTCGACGGCAAGGTCGAGCCCAAGAGCGACATCGAGACGATCAACACCGAGCTGATCCTCGCCGACCTCCAGACCATCGAGAAGGTCCTGCCGCGCCTCCAGAAGGAGTCGCGCATCAAGAAGGACATCGGCCCGAAGGTCAAGGCGGTCGAGGCGGCCAAGGAGATCCTGGAGAAGGGCGAGACGCTGTCCTCCGCGGGCATCGTCCAGGGCTCCGACGCCGAGGAACTCCTCCACGACCTGCACCTCCTCACGACGAAGCCCTTCCTCTACGTCTTCAACGTCGACGAGGACGAGCTCACGGACGAGGCCTTCAAGGACGAGCAGCGCGCCCTCGTCGCGCCCGCCGAGGCGATCTTCCTCAACGCCAAGCTGGAGGCGGACCTCGCCGAGCTCGATGAGGAGGAGGCCCTCGAACTCCTCCAGTCCGTCGGCCAGGAGGAGCCGGGCCTCGCCACGCTGGCCACGGTCGGCTTCAACACCCTGGGCCTCCAGACCTACCTGACGGCGGGCCCGAAGGAGTCCCGCGCCTGGACGATCAAGAAGGGCGCGACGGCCCCCGAGGCGGCCGGTGTCATCCACACCGACTTCCAGAAGGGCTTCATCAAGGCCGAGGTCATCTCCTTCGCCGACCTGGTCGAGACGGGCTCCGTCGCCGAGGCCCGCGCGAAGGGCAAGGCCCGCATGGAGGGCAAGGAGTACGTCATGCAGGACGGGGACGTGGTGGAGTTCCGCTTCAACGTGTGAGTGCGTTTCGCCCCTGGTTCGGCACAGTAAACGTGCGGGCCAGGGGCTTTTCTGTGCGCTGCGGGTGGCGGACGTCGTGGCGTCCTCGGGAACGTTCAGGAGGCCGGGGGTTGTTCGGCGGCATGGGCGTCACGCAGCGCATCGCGGTAATTACTGAGGTATGGTTCAGTGAAATGTACTTCAGCGTTATGGTGAAGGGTTGGGATGGCCGAGAAGCCGGCGCATGTGTTCCACCGGGCGCAGGAGTGGGACGGGCTGTCCGCCTTCGTCGAGCGCGAGAAGCAGGCGGCCATGCTGGGTGTGGTCAGCGGCCGGCGGCGGCAGGGGAAGAGTTTCCTGCTCGAGGCCCTGGTGCGGGAGACGGGAGGGCTGTACTTCGGGGCGACCGAGGCGACGGAGGCGGAGTCGCTGCGGTTGTTCTCGGATGCGCTGGTCCGGCACACGCGTGAGGTGATCGAGTACCCCTTCCGCGACTGGAACGATGCGATTTCCTATCTGTTCCGGCAGTACCGTGGACGGCCGACCCCGGTGGTGATCGACGAGTTTCCGTTCCTGTCCAGGACGTCACCGGCGCTGCCCTCCATCATTCAGCGCGAGTTGGGGCCCGGTGGCAGTGGGCAGGGCAGCCGGGTCCGGCTGCTGCTGTGCGGGTCGGCGATGTCGGTGATGGGCGGGATGCTGTCGGGGCAGGCGCCGCTGCGCGGGCGGGCCGGGCTCGAGATGGTTGTCCAGCCCTTCTCGTACCGGGAGGCAGCCGAGTTCTGGGGCATCGAGGACCCGCGGCTCGCGCTGCTCGTGCACATGGTCGTCGGAGGGACGCCCGCCTATCGTGAGGAGTTCGTCGCCGGTGATGTGCCTGCCGGTCTGGAGGACTTCGACGCCTGGATCCTGCGGACTGTGCTCAACCGGCAGAGTCCGCTGTTCCGTGAGGCCCGCTACCTCTTGGCAGAGGAATCCGACATCAGGGATCCGGCGATCTACCACTCGGTGCTCGCCGCGATCGCGACAGGTAACACGGTCAACGGGGCGATCGCCAGCTACACAGGCCGTAAATCGGACCAGATCGCGCACCCGCTCAACGTGCTCGAGGATTGCGCACTCATCGCGAAGGAGCCCGATCTGTTCCGGGCCGGCCGCGCCCGCTACCGGATCGTGGAACCTCTGGTCACCTTCTACGAGGCGATCATGCGGCGCCGCTGGGCGGAGCTGGAGCGGGGTAGGGGCCAGACCGTCTGGGAGGCCACCAGGCCGACGTTCGACAAGCAGGTGGCAGGGCCGCACTTCGAGGCCGTCTGCCGTGAGTTCGCCGCGGACGCGGAGGCCGAGCTGTTCGGGGGCCACCCGGCCGAGGTCGGTTCCGGCGTGGTCAACGATCCGGCCGGGCGCAGCCAGATCGAAATCGACGTGGTCGTGCTCGCGGCTCAGGAACCGAGCGCGCCGCGCAGGATTCTGTCCCTTGGCGAGGCCAAATGGGGCGAGGTGATGGGACACGGTCATGTGCACCGGCTCGAGCGGGCCCGGGAGCTCCTCGCGAGCAAGGGCTACGACACGCGTGACACCGTGCTGGCCTGTTACTCAGGGGCGGGGTTCACTGCCGAACTGAGCGCCGAACGGCGCCCGGACCTCGCCCTGGTCGGCCTCGATCGGCTTTACGCCGACCAGGGGCGACCGTAGCGTTTGTGTGACCGTGGGGCCGTCCCGTTCTCGGGGCGGCCCCGTTCGCGTGCCCGGGGGCAACGTCGAACGATGCGGGCGGAATTGGCCCGTTCGCCAGTGAGGTGACGATGGCCGCGCGGTGGTGGAGGGGTGAAGGCGTAGTTGTGTCGTGGGTGCCTTCTCGCGCGGGACCTGCGGCGTCGGAATCCCCGGGGGTGCCGGTGTCCGTGTGGGGCGTGGGCGGACGGGTGGGCCTGATTGCTTCGCCTGCGGCCGGGGCGCATTGACATCCCGGCTCGCTTGTCGTGAGCATCACAGGCGACCAACTGGGGGTAATCGTGCGTAAAAGACAACGGGGCTCCATAGTCTCGCGCCGGACCAGAATGCTCGCGGGGGCCGTGCTCGGGCTCCTGTTGGTGGGGACGGCCACGGCCTCACCCGCGGCGGCGGCCTCGCCCGATCCGTCGGGGAAGACGGAAGTCCGGGCGACGATCCGCGTACTCGACGACCTTCCCGCCTCCTCCTTCACCGCACCCGGCGTTGATGACGACGGCCTGTCCGCACCGCCCGCCAAGAAGTTCTTCGCGAAGCAGCCCGAAGACGCGGGCCAGGCAGGGCCCTTGGTCGATCCGCCGATACCTTCTCCCTCGCAGTCGATCACGCCCGAGGAATGTCTCGGCCACGACAGCTCGTTCTCCGGCGCGGGTTGGGCCAAGGGACGGTTCGCGAGCTGCCAGGGCAAACGTCTGTGGGTGCAGAAGGTGGACTGCCTGATCGGTGACTGGTTCTGCAGCGTCGTCGGCAACGCCTACGCCGACATGGCCGTCATCCACTACACGAAGAACGACAGCGACTTCCGGGACATCCTGGAGGTCACCTACGTCGGCAACTGGCGCGTGACAGGCGACGTCAGCGGCGTCCCGCTGACGATCCGCAGCACCTGCGACGTGACCTCCGGCGGTGGCTCGTGCAGCCGTGACTCCGGCGGCACCACACGCTCGGTGGACAGTTGGGTCGCCGGGGGCACTTCCTTCGAGTACGCGAGCTTCGCCCAGGACGGCGGCGCCGCCCCGAACGCGCTCGCCACGGCGGACCTGCGGTGGGTCGCCACCGTGGTCAGCGACATCGGGCCGAGCACCCAGCGCAGCGACCCGAGCCAGGCGCGCTGCGACCGCGCGAGCTACTTGCTGCGCTCGGGTGCGGGGCAGGGCTGCGTGTTCCCCTGGGCCCCGATCCCGACCTGGACCGTCAACAAGTCGCAGAGCCCGCAGACCGCCCAGAACATCTGGGAGGCCCAGAACAATCCCAACGCCACCCAGCCACCGTCGAGTCGGCTCAAGGCCATCCCGGCCGTGCTGCACCGCACGGCGAACGCCACGGAAATCCGGCGCCACCGCGGAGTCGCCGGACGGGCCTGCACCACCTTCTTCCCGGGCAAGTACCCGGCGCCGAACACCGACTGCGACGAGTACCCGATGGCCTCGACGCGAGAAGGCTCGGTCAACAAGGCGGACGGCGTGCGCGACTATGTCGTCAAACCCATCAACAGCACCGACAACCAGGACGCGGGCAGG
This sequence comes from Streptomyces sp. NPDC002790, assembly GCF_040295505.1. Lineage (NCBI taxonomy): Bacteria > Bacillati > Actinomycetota > Actinomycetes > Kitasatosporales > Streptomycetaceae > Streptomyces > Streptomyces sp. NPDC002790. Next base: position 12,722 of record NZ_JBEOVM010000150.1, read on the forward strand.
GATCTGAACCGCTTCTACGCGGCCCAGCGCATCATGGGCAGCGACGGATGGAACGACGCCTTCCAGGTTCGCGTCCCATGAGTACGTCCACGAGTACGTTCATGAGTACGTTCATGGGCACACCCTTCCGGTAGCCCGGAGGGGGCAGCCTTGACCGTGCGGTGGTGGGGCGGCCACGGTGGC
>NZ_JBEOVM010000151.1:0-12474 GCF_040295505.1 Streptomyces sp. NPDC002790
CGCTAACCCCCGGGGCTCCGCCCCGGACCCCGCGCCTCAATCGCCGGCGGGGCTTGTTTTGCCCACCCGCCGCGGGGGTTTGGTATTTCAAACCCCTGCGGCGATTGAGCAGCGGGGTCCGGGGCAGAGCCCCGTGAGTGCAACCCCGGCTATCGTCAATGGCATGGCCCGCCATGAGCACGCCCCCCGGACGACCGCAGGACGTGAGGGGCTGGATGCCCTCCTGGCTCACCCCCGGAGGGGGGTCGTCGGCATCGATTTCGACGGCACCCTCGCCCCCATCGTCCCGGACCCCGACCAGGCCCGCGCCCACCCCGACACCGTCCCCGCCCTCGCCGCACTCGCCCCCAAGGTCGCCTCCGTCGCGGTCATCACCGGCCGCCCCGCGGCCACCGCGGTCCGCCACGGTGGCTTCGCCGGTGTTCCCGGACTCGAGCACCTGGTCGTCCTCGGCCACTACGGCGCCGAACGCTGGGACGCCGTCACCGGCACGGTCACCGCCCCCGCCCCGCACCCCGGCGTCGCCTCCGTCCGCTCCGAACTCCCCGGCGTCCTGGCCGAGTCGAACCTCTGGCACGACACGTACGTCGAGGAGAAGGGCCGCGCCGTCGCCGTCCACACCCGCCGCGCCCATGACCCGCAGGCCGCCTTCGAGGCCCTCCGCGAACCTCTGGCGGAGCTCGCCGCCCGGCACGGGCTGATCGTGGAGCCGGGCCGCCTGGTCCTGGAGCTGCGTCCACCCGGCGTCGACAAGGGCGTGGCGCTCACCGAGTACGTACGGGAGGTGGGCGCGGAGTCCGTCCTCTACGCGGGCGACGACCTCGGCGACCTCCCGGCCTTCGCGGCGGTGGAGAAGCTCCGCTCCGACGGCGTCCCGGGCCTCCTGGTGGCGGCGGACACGGTCGTGCCCGAACTCGCCGACAGGGCCGACCTGTTGGTGGACGGCCCCGCCGAACTCGCGGCCTTCTTCTCAGCCCTGGCGCAGCGCCTCTAGCTGCTCCAGGAACCACGCCCCCGGCGGCAGCGCCGTCGCCGCCGCGGCGAGCCGCTTCGTGCGCTCCGCCCGCTCGTCCCACGGCATGGCGAGCGCCTCCGCGAGGGCCCGCGAAGTCCCGCTCACGTCATAGGGGTTGACGATCAGCGCGTCCTCGGCCAGCTCCTCGTACGCCCCCGCCTCCCGCGACAGCACCAGCGCGCACCCGTCGTCGGAGACGACCGGCACCTCCTTGGCGACCAGGTTCATCCCGTCCCTGATGGGGTTCACCAGGGCCACGTCCGCGAGCCGGTACGCCGCGAGCGAGCGCGCGAAGTCGTCCTTCACGTGGAGTACGACCGGGGTCCAACTCTCCGTGCCCCAGCGGGAGTTGATGGACTCGGCGACCCGCGCCACCTCGTCCGTGTAGTCGCGGTACACGGCCAGATCCTGCCGCGACGGATACGCGAACGCGACGTGCACGACCCGCTCCCGCCACTCGGGCGCGGACTCGAGGAGCAGCTCGTACGCCCACAGCCCCCGCACGATGTTCTTCGACAACTCGGTCCGGTCGACCCGGACGATCACCTTCCGTGAACCGTCCCCGCCGATCTGCGCCCGCAGCGCCGCAAGCCGTTCCTCCACGTCGTCCCGGTGCGCCCGCTCGCGCAGGAAGTCCGCGTCGGCGCCGAGCCCGTGCACCCCGATCCGGGTCCCGGACGTGCCGCCGACGAGATGCGTACAGCAGTCGGTGAAGGCGTCCGCCCAGCGCCGGGTCAGGAACGCACAGCGGTCGGCCCCGAGCATGCCCCTGAGCACCTGCTCGGCGATGTCGTCGGGCAGCATCCGGAAGTAGTCGACGGGCGCCCAGGGCGTGTGCGAGAAGTGCCCGATCCGCAGGTCGCCGCGGAGTTCGCGGAGCATCCCCGGCACCAGCGTCAGGTGATAGTCCTGCACGACCACCGTCGCGCCCGGCGCCGCCTCCTCGGCGAGCGCCTCGGCGAAGGCCTGGTTGTACGCCTCGTAGGACGCCCACCGCCTGCGGAACTCCGGGCCGAACGACGGCTCCAGAGGCGTCTGGAACAGCATGTGGTGCACGAACCACAGCACCGAGTTCGCGATCCCGTTGTACGCGTCCGTGTGCACGTCGGCGTCGATGTCGAGCATCCGCACCCCCGGCTCGGCGACCCCGCGCCGCACCGCCTCCCGGTCGCCCTCGCTCAGCGCCGAGCACACCCACAGCTTGTCCTCGACGACGCCGAGCGCCGACACCAGACCGCCCCCGCCACGCTTCGCAGCGATCCCCCCGGCGTCGTCGACCTCGTACGAGACCGGGCCGCGGTTGGACGCGACGAGAACCTCAGCAGCACCATGCGTCGTGGAACTCATAGGGGCACGCTAGCCCGGCCCGGAAACGTTCAAACGTAAGGCCGGGCCCCCGACGGGGACCCGGCCGTGTACGAAACCCGCGGTCGGGTCAGTTCTTGCGGCCGCGGACGGCGGCGAGGATCAGCGCGCCGAGCCCGCACAGCGTGACGGCGAGCCCGCCGTACAGCAGGGTGTGTGAGTCGGCGCCGGTCTCGGCCAGCTCCGATCCGTGCGGATGCTGCTGCTGCGGCGGAGCGGGCCGCGCCTGCTGGCGCTTGGTGCCGATCACCGCGGTGCACGGGTCGTCGCCGCCGCGCGTGCGGGCGGTGCAGTTGGTGCCGGACACCTCACCGGTCACCGGGATGACAATGGCCGCCCCCGGAGTGCAGGAGGCCTTGACGTTCTCCTTGATGACCACCTTGCCGTGGGCGGGCACGGTGCCGTTCCAGTAGAAGGACGAGCCCTTCTTGCTGATGGTGCCGCCGCTGGCGGTGGGGGTGCCGACGGCGCCCTTCGTGGGCCAGGAGATCGCGGCGTTATCGCGCGGGTATTCGCTGTCGTTGCGGATGGTGATGGTGTTCTTGACCGTGGAGCACGGGGGAGCGGTCGTGGGCTCCGGGGTGGTGACGATCTTCAGCGGCGGGGTGGGCGGCTCCGGCTTCTCGATCTCCGGCGAGAAGCCGCAGTTCGGATCCTCCGTGCCCTCCTCGCAGTTGGTGCGCGGGGTGTCCTCCGCCATCACGTCGTTGGTCAGTTTGCCGTCGCCGGTGAGCGGGTCGTGCAGCGTGACGCTGTAGGTGATCGTCGCGGTCTTGCCGGCCGGTACGTCGCCGCGCCAGCTCAGCTTCGGCGCGTCGTACGTGACGTTGCCGATGTCGGCCTTGGCGTCCCCGTTGTACGTGCCGTCGTCCAGCACGTCGTCCAGTTCGTCGCTGAGCTTGGCGCCCGGGTAGTCGAGGTCGCCGATGTTCTTGGCGGTGATCGTGTACGTCACCTTGCCGCCGGGGGCGACCTTCTTCGGCGTGGCGCTCTTCTTGATCTCCAGGTCGGGCACCGGCACGGAGAAGGCGAGTGCCGAGGGCACGTAGGTGTCGCCCCTGGTGCGGAACGTCAGATCGGCGGAGGTCGAACCCTGCGGCAGCGCGGCCGACGGGATGATCGCCTCCTTCGCGTCGATGCTGAAGTTGTTGTGGTCGTTCGGGTCGAGTGCGCCGTTGGCGTGGCTGTCGAAGAAGTTGTTCGTGCCGCCGCCGTCGGGGTCCGCGATCCGCTGCCCGTTCACCAGGAACTGGTCACCCGTCACGTTCGCGTCGCCCTCGTACGCGGTGACGCCGGCGCGTACGTCGCGGGTGCCCGTGCGGTAGAAGTCGTCGATGGAGATCGTGGTGTCGGGGTCCTTGGACTGCTGCACCACGTGGCCGCCGTACACGTAGACGTTGCGGCGGGTGGGCGCGTACTGGGCGTTGGGGGCGTCGTACTTGTAGACGACGGTCAGCGACCAGCCGCCGACGCAGCCCTTGCCGGTGGGCGCCCAGACGTCGCCGACCGCGACCGGCACCGGGGAGCCGGTGGTGACGCCGGCGAACAGCGAGGTGACGTCGGACTCGGCCGTGTAGTAGTGCGGGCCGCCGACCTCGGCCGGGGTGCGCACCGCGTTCTCCACGGCCACCTGGGACTCGGGCCCGCCGTTCACCCGCACCCGGGGCCGCGTGTCCAGCGGGCCGCTGTCGGTCGGCGAGGTGGCGGGGCCCGCGGTGTCGCAGCGGTTGATCTGGTTGCGGCCCAGTTTGTACGTGCCGTCGTTGCCGCCCCAGAACAGGCGGGCGTACGCGACCGTGGCGCCCGGCGGGATCGTCACCTCACCGGTCGAGGAGTTCAGGACGCCGGTGCCGAACCCGGCCGTGTCCGTGTACTGCATGTCGAACTGGTTGTTGTTCTCCGTCGTGGTCCCGGCTTGTGCGGCTCGACACCGCGCCGCGTCGTCCGCGGGAGTGGACGGGCACTGCATGACGGTGTTGCCGAGGGTGATGAAGTCGCCGTACAGCGCTTCCTCGTACCGCTTGGCGAAGGGGTCGACGACGACGGCGGACGCGGGGACGGCCGCGGCGACGAGTGTCGCGGCGGCCGTTACTGTGGCGGCGAGCGCCGCCATGCCCTTGAGATGTTTAAGCCACATAAGGGGCAATCTAGGCAATAATCATGATCATCCCGCGATTACGCCGCGCGACGCTCCGCATACTCACCGATTTCGATCATCGGCGGCCGCTCCTCCGTGTCGACCTCGTGGGTGCGCGGCTCGAAGCCGTCCTCGCCCCGCTCGAACTGCGTGAGCACCGGCCTGATGAGGTGCCCGCGCGCCAGCCGCAGCTGGGCGGTGCGGTAGATCGCCGCCGCCATCCGGCCGAGCGCCTGCCCGTCCTGGTGCCGGTGCTTGCGCACGCCGACGTCGACCTGGGCCAGCGCGTCCAGGCCCACGGTGTGCAGCGCGTCCACGAGCAGGCCGAGCTCCACGCCGTATCCGACGGGGAACGGGAGCCGCTCGAGGAGCGAGCGCCGGGCCGCGTACTCGCCGCCCAACGGCTGGACGAATCCGGCCAGTTGGGGCCAGTGCAGATTGAGTATCGGCCGCGCCATCAGCTCGGTCACCCGGCCGCCCTCCCCGGTGGCCCCGGCCAGCGGACGGTCGTACATCGCCTTCACGAAGTGCACGCCCGGATCGGTCAGGAGCGGCCCGACGATCCCGGAGACGAAGTCCGCGGAGAACTCCTTCAGGTCGGCGTCGACGAAACACACGATGTCACCGGACGTGACGAAAAGGGAGCGCCACAGCACCTCGCCCTTGCCGGGCCTTGCCGGGATCCGCGGCAGGATCGCGTCCCGGTGCTCGACGCGCGCCCCGGCCGCCGCCGCGACCTGGGAGGTGCGGTCGGTGGAGCCGGAGTCGATCACGACGAGCTCGTCGACGAGCGGCACCGCGTCCGTCATCAGCGTCCGCCGGATCTCGGAGACGATCTCGCCGACCGTCTCCTCCTCGTTCAGCGCGGGCAGTACGACACTCACCGTCTGCCCCGACGCGTGCTTGGCGGCGACCAACCGGTGCAGCGGATGGTCCGCCACGGACCAGGAGCGCCTGTTCAGCCAGCGCTCGACCTCTTCCAGCACGGTCTGGGTTCCTTCCCTAAGGATCGACATGTGATCCATCTCGCGGTTCGGACGACTATCTCTGCGGTCCGGGCCTTCGGTTACAGTCTTGAACAAGGTCGGTGACCATCGCATGCCGGGGGTCGCCTGCCGTACACAACTGAATCCACACAATCGAATACCGCTCATCCAGAGGGGCAGAGGGAAACGGCCCGTTGAAGCCCCGGCAACCCTCCAGCCGGTCTCGTTTCGCACACTCCAGTGCGCTCGCGAGGCTCCCGGCTAGTGAAGGTGCCAAATCCGTCTCGTGGCGAGATGCGTCACGGGAAAGATGAGGAGAAAGGGCCTCGCCTCTCATGGCTGTACAGACTGTCGCCACCGAAACCGCCGCCACCGACGCCGTCGACCTTGGTCCGGCATCCGGCCTCTCCTGCCGCGAGTGCGGCGCCGTCGTCCCGCTCGGCCCCGTCTTCGCCTGCGCCGAGTGTTTCGGCCCGCTCGAAGTCGCGTACGACCTCCCCGTCGGTGACCCCGAGACGCTGCGCAAGCAGATCGAGGCAGGACCCGCCAACATCTGGCGCTACGCCCCGCTGCTGCCCGTCCCGGCCGACGTCGCCGAGAAGCCGAACATCAACCCCGGCTGGACCAAGCTCGTCAAGGCCGACAACCTCGGCCGTGAACTGGGCGTCGCCGAGGGCAAGTTGTTCGTCAAGGACGACTCCGGCAACCCGACGCACTCCTTCAAGGACCGCGTCGTCGCGCAGGCCATCGAGGCCGCCCGCGCCTTCGGCTTCACCACGCTCTCCTGCTCCTCCACCGGCAACCTGGCCGGCGCCGTCGGCGCCGCTGCCGCCCGTGCCGGCTTCCGGTCCTGCGTGTTCATCCCGCACGACCTGGAAGAGGGCAAGGTCGTCATGGCCGGCGTCTACGGCGGTGACCTCGTCGCCATCGAGGGCAACTACGACGACGTGAACCGCTTCTGCTCCGAGCTCATCGGCGACCCGCTGGGCGAGGGTTGGGGCTTCGTCAACGTCAACCTGCGCCCGTACTACGGCGAGGGTTCCAAGACGCTCGCGTACGAGATCTGCGAGCAGCTGGGCTGGGTCCTTCCCGACCAGCTGGTCATCCCGATCGCGTCCGGCTCGCAGTTCACGAAGATCGACAAGGGCCTGAAGGAGCTGATCAAGCTCGGCCTCGTCGAGGACAAGCCGTACAAGCTGTTCGGCGCCCAGGCCGAGGGCTGCTCCCCGGTCTCCGTCGCCTACAAGGGCGGCCACGACGTGGTCCGCCCGCAGAAGCCGACCACCATCGCCAAGTCCCTCGCCATCGGCAACCCCGCCGACGGCCCCTACGTCCTCGACATCGCGCGCCGTACCGGCGGCGCCGTGGAGGACGTGAACGACGAGCAGGTCGTCGACGCGATCAAGCTGCTCGCGCGCACGGAGGGCATCTTCGCCGAGACCGCCGGTGGTGTGACCCTCGGCGTCACGCAGAAGCTCATCGAGGCGGGCCAGATCGACCCGTCGCTGACCACGGTGGTCCTGAACACCGGTGACGGCCTCAAGACGCTTGCCGCGGTCGCCGATTCGTCCCAGGCCACGGCCACGATCCGGCCGAACCTCGACGCGTTCCGCGAGGCCGGCCTCGCCGCCGACCACTGAGCCCGACCGACTTGTAGCAACAGGAGTTACCACCATGAGCGTCAACGTTCGCATCCCCACCATCCTGCGCACCTACACGGGCGGCAAGTCCGAGGTCGCCGCAGAGGGCGGCACCCTCGCCGACGTCATCGCCGACCTCGAGAAGAACCACACCGGCATCGCCGCCCGCGTCCTCGACGACCAGGGCAAGCTGCGCCGCTTCGTGAACGTCTACGTGAACGACGACGACGTCCGCTTCGAGCAGGGCCTCGAGACGGCGACGCCGGACGGCGCGGGCGTCTCGATCATTCCGGCCGTCGCCGGCGGCTGATCGTTCGCGTTCTACCCAGAGTTATCCGAATTGCCCTCTCCGCCAGAGAAGCGGAGGGGGCAATTCTGCATGGTTGAGCGCGGTACAGTTGGGGAAGCTGCTGCGTTTCCATGAACGGTGCATGACGGGCGCATATGAGTTCTCGCCCGGAGCCCGACAAGAAGTAGCCAAAGTAACCGGCCCATTCGGGCCTTTTATGGCATTTGCGCGGCCCGACTTGCCCTGGGATCCGGTGAGTTGGCCCGGTTCCCCCGATCTGGCGTGCCCAGAATTCTCGTCCGATTGACCTGTTGCAGACGGCAGTTGGGCAGATACATTCAGCCGCGGTCGACGCGTTCCGGCGCACACCCCCATATCCCATGGGGCGTGAGGTCTGACCCGGGTCCGCGAAGTGCGGTCCTGCGTAAGGGCCAGTAATAGGGGAGTTAGGCATGGCTCAGGGCACCGTCAAGTGGTTCAACGCGGAGAAGGGGTACGGCTTCATCGCGGTCGACGGTGGTGCGGATGTGTTCGTCCACTACAGCGCGATTCAGATGGACGGCTACCGCACCCTCGAAGAGGGTCAGCGGGTGGAATTCGAGATCTCGCAGGGCCAGAAGGGGCCGCAGGCCGACATGGTCCGCGTGGCCGCCGGCTGAACGCGCGTCCGACTGCAAGCTTGCACGTCGCACGTCATGAAGGGCTCGTCTCCCGGGTGACCGGGGGGCGGGCCCTTCGTGCTGCGTGGGACTGTTCGCGATGAGGAGAGCACCTTGCACTCGAGGGGGTCGAGTGCTAATCATTGGGCTTAGCACTCTCCGAGTGAGAGTGACAGAACTTGGATCGGGTCGGTGAGGTCCGGGGGCCGGGTGGTGCAAGGAACCACACGGTCTGCAGACCGTCCGTCGCGGGCACCAGCACGGTCCGTTTGCTTGCTTTTCCACCCCGTCCGGGAGGACCACTTCACATGGCCAAGATCATCGCGTTCGACGAGGAGGCACGGCGCGGCCTCGAGCGCGGCATGAACCAGCTCGCCGACGCCGTCAAGGTGACCCTGGGCCCCAAGGGTCGCAACGTCGTCCTCGAGAAGAAGTGGGGCGCCCCCACGATCACCAACGATGGTGTGTCCATCGCCAAGGAGATCGAGCTCGAGGACCCGTACGAGAAGATCGGCGCCGAGCTGGTCAAGGAGGTCGCGAAGAAGACGGACGACGTCGCCGGTGACGGCACGACGACCGCGACCGTCCTGGCCCAGGCGCTCGTTCGCGAAGGCCTTCGCAACGTAGCCGCCGGCGCCAACCCGATGGCCCTCAAGCGCGGCATCGAGCGCGCCACCGAGGCCGTCTCCGCCGCTCTCCTCGAGCAGGCCAAGGAGGTGGAGACCAAGGAGCAGATCGCCTCCACCGCCTCCATCTCGGCCGCCGACACCCAGATCGGCGAGCTCATCGCCGAGGCCATGGACAAGGTCGGCAAGGAAGGCGTCATCACCGTCGAGGAGTCCCAGACCTTCGGTCTGGAGCTCGAGCTCACCGAGGGCATGCGCTTCGACAAGGGCTACATCTCGGCGTACTTCGCCACGGACATGGAGCGCATGGAGTCGTCGCTCGACGACCCGTACATCCTGATCGTGAACTCGAAGATCTCGAACGTGAAGGACCTCCTTCCGCTGCTCGAGAAGGTCATGCAGTCCGGCAAGCCGCTGCTGATCATCGCCGAGGACGTCGAGGGCGAGGCCCTGTCGACGCTGGTCGTCAACAAGATCCGTGGCACCTTCAAGTCCGTCGCCGTCAAGGCCCCGGGCTTCGGTGACCGCCGCAAGGCCATGCTCGGCGACATCGCCATCCTCACGGGCGGCACGGTCATCTCCGAGGAGGTCGGCCTCAAGCTCGAGAACGCCGGTCTCGACCTGCTCGGCCGCGCCCGCAAGGTCGTCATCACCAAGGACGAGACGACGATCGTCGACGGCTCCGGTGAGAGCGACCAGGTCCAGGGTCGCGTCAACCAGATCCGTGCCGAGATCGAGAACAGCGACTCGGACTACGACCGCGAGAAGCTCCAGGAGCGCCTCGCCAAGCTCGCCGGCGGCGTGGCCGTCATCAAGGCGGGCGCGGCCACCGAGGTCGAGCTCAAGGAGCGCAAGCACCGCATCGAGGACGCCGTTCGCAACGCGAAGGCGGCCGTCGAAGAGGGCATCGTCGCCGGTGGTGGCGTGGCCCTCCTCCAGGCCTCCGCGGTGTTCGAGAAGCTGGAGCTCGAGGGTGACGAGGCGACCGGCGCCAACGCCGTGAAGCTCGCGCTCGAGGCCCCGCTCAAGCAGATCGCCGTCAACGGTGGTCTCGAGGGTGGCGTCGTCGTGGAGAAGGTGCGCAACCTGACCGTCGGTCACGGTCTGAACGCCGCCACGGGTGACTACGTCGACATGATCGCCGAGGGCATCATCGACCCGGCGAAGGTCACGCGCTCTGCCCTGCAGAACGCCGCGTCCATCGCCGCGCTGTTCCTCACCACCGAGGCTGTCATCGCCGACAAGCCGGAGAAGGCGGGCGCTGCGCCGGCCGGTGGCGGGATGCCGGGCGGTGACATGGACTTCTGAGCCGGTCGCGGTTCAGCTCGTCTGTAACCCGAGGGCGGCACTGTCTCTACGTGAGACGGTGCCGCCCTCGGGCGTTTTGTTGCGGCCAGCCGTGGGTGCGGTCGCGGGGCTCTGCCCCGGGCCCCGCTGGCTCTCGTTCGAAGTGCGGGGCTTGAAAGATCGGGGCTCTGCCCCGGGCCCCGCGCCTCAATCGCCGGCGGGGCTTGAATGGGCGTCGGCGGGGCTTCAATGGGTCAGGCGGTTTTGACCGAGCCGGCGTCGATGAGGTGGTCGGTGCCTGTGGTCGCGGCGGCGAGGGGGGACGACAGGTAGGTGATCAGGGTCGCGACCTCTTCGGGTTCGATGAGGCGGTCGATGAGCATGCCTGTCGCCGTGGGCAGTCCGGCCAGGAGGTCGGTGTGGTCGATGCCCATGGCGGTGGCGACCCCGGCGCCGTAACCCGTCGGGCTCTCCCACATCGCGGTGCGGACCGGGCCCGGCGAGACGGTGTTCACCCGGACCCCCCGCGAGCCGAACTCCTCCGCCAGGCCCTTGCCGAACGCGGTGAGCGCGGCCTTGGCCGTGGCGTACGCGATGGGGCTGCCCTGCGGGACGCGGGCGCTGGTCGAGGAGACGTTGACGATCGAGCCGCGGGCGGCCAGCAGGGCGGGTAGCGCGGCGCGGGTGACGCGGACGGTGGCGGAGAAGTTCAGGTCCGTCACCTGCGCCCACTGGTCGTCGGTCAGGTCGAGGAAGCCGCCGCTCAGGGCGCCGTCGCCGCCCCCGACGTTGTTGACCAGGATGTCGATCCCGCCCAGCTCGGCCACGGCCTCCGTGACCAGCCGCTCGGCCCCGGCCGGGTCGGACAGGTCCACCGTCACCGGTATCGCCCCGGCCGCTTTCCACTCCGGGGCGGCGGTGCGGGCGGCTGCGACGACGCGTACGCCTTCGGCGGCCAGGGACTGGACGACGGCGAGCCCGATGCCTCGGCTGGCGCCCGTGACGAGGGCGGTCTTGCCGTTCAGTTGCAGGTCCATGACGCTCCCCTTGGTCGACACCTGCGTCTCAGGTGATGCGTTGAACATAGGATATGCGTCATGCGTGTTGCAAGTAGTTGGTGAGTTGCCACATTGGCGTACGCTTTTGAGGTCGTCCCCCATCGGAAGGATTTGCCCGCCATGGCGCAGCCCGCCTCCACGAAGCCGCTTCGTGCCGACACCGAACGGACCGTGCGCGCGATCCTCGAAGCGGCCGAGCGGGTGCTGGCCGTGAATCCGGCGGCGACGATGGAGCAGATCGCCGAGGCCGCCGGGGTCGCGCGGACCACGGTCCACCGGCGGTTCGCGTCGCGGGAGGCGTTGATCAGGGCGCTCGCGGCCTGGGCGACGCAGCGGTTCCACGAGGCGGTCGAGGCGGCGCGGCCGGAGACGTCGCCGCCGGCCGTCGCGCTCTATCAGGCGACCGTGAACGTGCTTCGGGTGAAGACCAGTTGGGGCTTCGCGATGGGCGCCCTCCCCCTCGCGGACCCTGAGGTCGCGCGCGTCCACGAGGACGTGATGACCCGCTGTGCGGCGCTGTTCTCGCGCGCCCGCGACGCCGGCCTGTTGCGTCCCGACGCCGATCTGGACTGGGCGCGGACCGTGTACTACGCCCTCATTCACGAAGCCGCGGGGCAGGCACCCGACACCGATGCCGCCGTGGACGCCCTCGCCGCGCGGGTCGTGGACACGTTGCTGCACGGCGTGGGTACGCCGGGTTCATAGAACGGGCCTCATAGAACAGGGGCGGCAGGTCAGGCCGCGCCCTCCTGGTACGTCTTCCATGTGTCGCGGCCCGCGCGGCTCGCGCTCGTCGCGACGGCCTGGGCCTGGTGGAGGGCGCGGGAGGCCATTTCGGTGGGCGGGACGTCCCAGCTGCCGGTCCAGCTGCGGCCCGCGCGCGCCAGCTCGTAGACGAGGACGCCGACCCCGGCCATCGCGGTGAGGGTGCCGATACCGGTGAGCGCTGCCCCCACCGTCAGCAGGCGCCGGTCCGGGCGGAACTCGGTCCAGGAGATCTTCGAAAGGGTGCTGTCAGCCATGGGGCCAGAATGCGGGAGGGCGGGGCGGGGCGCATGTGGAGCGGTGACCTGCGGGTGACGCCGGTCGTTGGGCGGGCATGACGAACAGCTTGCGCAAGCGCGTATTGACGACGGTCCTGGCGGCGACGGCCCTGGTGGGGGCGGGTGCCGCCACGGCGTCCGCCGCCGACCATGATCCGGTGCCGGCCTCGGGCACGGTGATCATGTCGAACGAGGAAGCGGAGGCGGCGGGTCTCGTGGCGCCGTCGCACCCCGGGATCATGCCGCCCGACTTCTATGTGCCGGGCCGGTACTACTAGGGCGTGTTTCGAAAGTAGCGTCGTCCGCCCGGAGGGCGGGCCTCGCGGGGTCTGGTGCGTGCGATCGCAAGGCGCCGGAAGGGTCTCGTAG
>NZ_JBEOVM010000152.1:0-12209 GCF_040295505.1 Streptomyces sp. NPDC002790
GATCACCGGTGTTGCGGTCGCGGGGCTCTGCCCCGGACCCCGCGCCTCAATCGCCGGCGGGGCTTGAACTGCTCACACGTTGAAGCCGAGCGCCCTCAGCTGCTCACGGCCATCGTCCGTGATCTTGTCCGGGCCCCACGGCGGCATCCAGACCCAGTTGATCCGCAGCTCGTTGACGATGCCGTCGGTCGCGGACTTCGCCTGGTCCTCGATGACGTCCGTGAGCGGACAGGCCGCCGACGTCAGCGTCATGTCGATCGTCGCGATGTTCGCGTCGTCGACGTGGATGCCGTAGATCAGGCCCAGGTTGACGACGTCGATGCCCAGCTCGGGGTCGACGACGTCGTACAGCGCCTCGCGGACCTCCTCCTCGGAGGCCGGCTTCATTTCCACTGCCGTGCTGTCACTCATGCGGTCTTCGCCTCCTGTGCGAGAGCCAGGGCCGTCGCGTCCTTCCACGCCATCCAGCTCAGGAGGGCGCACTTGACTCGGGCCGGGTACTTGGACACTCCGGCGAACGCGACCGCGTCCTCCAGGATCTCCTCCATCGAGTCGTCCGGCTCGATCTGTCCCTTGGACTGCATCAGCTCCAGGAAGGTCTCCTGGATCTGCCGCGCGTCCCCGAGCTCCTTGCCGACCAGCAGATCGTTCAGTACGGACGCCGAGGCCTGGCTGATGGAACAGCCCTGCCCCTCGTACGAGACATCCGCGATCTTCTCGCCTTCGTACTTCACGCGCAGCGTGATCTCGTCACCGCACGTCGGGTTGACGTGGTGCACCTCGGCGTCGCCATCCCGCAAGCCCCGACCGTGCGGGTGCTTGTAGTGGTCCAGGATGACTTCCTGGTACATCGAATCCAGCTTCATGCGACTCCTCGCCAACCCCTCAACCGAAGAAGTTCCGTACGTGCTCCAGGCCGTCGACCAGAGCATCGATCTCGGCCGGCGTGGAGTACAGATAGAACGACGCTCGCGTGGTCGCAGGAATTCCGTACCGCAGGCAGACCGGCCGTGCGCAGTGGTGACCGACCCGGACCGCGATGCCCTGCTCGTCGAGGACCTGGCCCACGTCGTGCGGGTGGATGTCACCGAGCGTGAAGGAGATCGCGGCGCCCCGGTCCTCGGCCGTGGCCGGGCCGATGATCTTCAGGCCGGGGACCTCCTGCAGCCGCTTCACCGCGTACTCGGTGAGCGCCTGCTCGTGCTGGAGGACCTTCTCCATGCCGATCGAGTTCAGGTAGTCGATCGCCGCGCCGAGGCCGACGGCCTCCGCGATCGGCGGCGTACCGGCCTCGAACTTGTGCGGCGCGGGCGCGTACGTCGAGGAGTGCATGGACACCGTCTCGATCATCTCGCCGCCGCCCAGGAAGGGCGGAAGGTCCTCGAGCAGCTCCTGGCGGCCCCACAGGACGCCGATGCCGGTCGGGCCGCACATCTTGTGCCCGGTGAAGGCCACGAAGTCGGCCTGCAGCGCCTGCACGTCGACCGGCATGTGCGGAGCGGCCTGCGAGGCGTCGATCAGGACCAGGGCGCCGACCTCCTGGGCGCGGCGCACGATGGCCTCGACCGGGTTGTGGGTGCCCAGGATGTTCGACACGAGGACGAACGAGACGATCTTCGTCTTCTCGGTGATGACCTCGTTGATGTTGCTCAGGTCGAGGCGACCGTCGTCGGTGAGGCCGAACCACTTCAGCTTCGCGCCGGTGCGCTGCGAGAGCAGCTGCCACGGAACGATGTTGGAGTGGTGCTCCATCTCCGTGATCACGATCTCGGTCTCGTGGTCGACCTTGTACGGCTCGTCGGCCCAACCGAGCATGTTGGCAACGAGGTTGAGCGACTCCGAGGCGTTCTTCGTGAAGATGACCTCGTCGCGGCTCGGCGCGTTGATGAACGCGGCGACCTTGTCGCGCGCGCCCTCGTACAGCGCCGTGGCCTCCTCGGCCAGCACATGCACGCCACGGTGGACGTTCGCGTTGTGCCGCTCGTAGTACCCCGTCATGGCGTCGAGGACCTGGCGCGGCGTCTGCGAGGTCGCCGCGTTGTCCAGGTACACGAGGTTCTTGCCGTCGTGGAGCACCCGGTCGAGGATCGGGAAGTCCTTGCGGATCGCCTCAGTGTCGAGGAGGCCCGGCAGCTGCTGTGTCACGCCGTTGCGCCACCCTTCGTGTACTTCTCGTAGCCTTCGGCCTCGAGGGTGTCGGCCAGCTCGGGGCCGCCGGACTCGACGATGCGGCCCGCCGAGAAGACGTGCACGAAGTCCGGCTTGATGTAGCGCAGGATGCGCGTGTAGTGCGTGATGAGGAGCGTGCCGACCTCACCGGTCTCGCGGACGCGGTTGACGCCGTCCGAGACCTGGCGCAGGGCGTCGACGTCGAGGCCGGAGTCGGTCTCGTCGAGGATCGCGATCTTCGGCTTGAGGAGCTCCATCTGGAGGATCTCGTGGCGCTTCTTCTCACCGCCGGAGAAGCCCTCGTTCACGTTGCGCTCGGCGAAGGCCGGGTCCATCTGGAGGGTCTCCATCGCGCCCTTGACCTCCTTCACCCACGTGCGCAGCTTGGGGGCCTCGCCGCGGATGGCGGTGGCGGAGGAGCGCAGGAAGTTGGAGACGGAGACGCCGGGGACCTCGACCGGGTACTGCATGGCGAGGAACATGCCGGCGCGGGCGCGCTCGTCGACGGACATCTCGAGGACGTCCTCGCCGTCGAGGGTGACGGTGCCCTGCGTGATCGTGTACTTGGGGTGACCCGCGATGGAGTAGGCGAGGGTCGACTTGCCGGAGCCGTTCGGGCCCATGATGGCGTGCGTCTCGCCCTGCTTCACGGTGAGGTCGACGCCCTTGAGGATCTCCTTCGTGGCGTTGTCGGCCTCGACGGTGACGTGCAGGTCTCGGATTTCAAGCGTAGCCATGGGTGTCTCAGGACTCCTGGGTGAGGGAGGCGCCGACGTCGACGAGGACGCTGCCCCCTTCGATCTTTACGGGGTATACGGGGACGGGGCGCGTGGCGGGAAGGCCGGACGGCTTGCCGGTGCGCAGGTCGAAGGCGGAGCCGTGCAGCCAGCACTCGATCTGGCAGTCCTCCACCTCGCCCTCGGAGAGGGAGACGTTCGCGTGCGAGCAGATGTCGTTGATCGCGAACACCTCGCCCTCCGTGTGGACGACCGAGACCGGCGTGCCGTCGAGCTCGACCCGCTTGGGGGTGTCGCTCTCCAGCTCGCTCAGGTCACAGGCGCGGACGAAGGTCATCAGACCGTCGCCTCCAGCTCGGTCGCGATCCTCGCGAGCAGCCGCTCCTCGATGTCCGGGACACCGATCTGCTGGACCAGCTCCGCGAAGAAGCCGCCGACGACGAGGCGGCGCGCCTCGTCGGCCGGGATACCGCGGGCCATCAGGTAGAAGAGCTGCTCGTCGTCGAAACGGCCGGTCGCCGAGGCGTGGCCCGCGCCGACGATCTCGCCGGTCTCGATCTCGAGGTTCGGCACCGAGTCGACCCGCGCGCCGTCCGTGAGGACCAGGTTGCGGTTCAGCTCGTACGTGTCCGTGCCCTCGGCCGCGGCCTCGATGAGGACGTCACCGATCCACACGGCGTGCGCGTTGTCGCCCTGGAGCGCGCCCTTGTAGACGACGTTCGACTTGCAGTGCGGGGTGTTGTGGTCGACCAGGAGGCGGTGCTCCTGGTGCTGGCCCGCGTCGGTGAAGTACAGGCCGAACAGCTCGGCCTCGCCGCCGGTGCCCGCGTAGTTGACGCGCGGGTTGAGGCGGACGACGTCGCCGCCGAAGGTCACGACGACGGACTTGAAGGAGGCGTCGCGGCCGATGAGCGCGTTGTGCTGCGCCACGTGCACGGCCTTGTCGTCCCACTCCTGCACGGAGACGACGGTCAGCTTCGCGCCGTCCCCGATCAGGTAGTCGACGTTGGCGGCGAGCACCGCGTCACCGGTGTGGTCGATGACGACGACGGCCTCGGCGAAGGCGCCCAGCTCGATGACCTGGTGGCCGTAGCGGACACCGCCCTCGCCGTGCACGCGGATGCGGATCGGCTCGGTGAGGACCGTCTCCTTGGGCACGGAGACGACGGACGCCTTCTCGAACGCCGAGTACGCCTGCGCGGCGACGCGGTCGACGGGCTTGCCGGCCTTGCCGACGCGCGCGTCGTCGCGGCCGACCAGCTCGATGTCGACGCCCTCCGGGGCCTCGATGTCGACCTTCACGCCGTCACCGGTCGCGGTGGCGGTGCCGTCGTGCAGACCGCGCAGCCGCTCCAGCGGCGTGAACCGCCACTCCTCCTCGCGGCCGTGCGGGACCGGGAAGTCCTGCACGTCGTAGGAGGGGGGCGCACTCATGCGCGTGGCGACGGTCGACTCGGCGGCGACCGCGACGACGCCCGCGGTCGTCGAGCCTGCCGGGATGGTGGTGGGAGCCTCAGCCATGGCTGTCGTGGTGCTCGCTTTCGTTACGTAAGTGGCTTGATGGCGGCGGCAGTTGGCGGTTAGCCGACCGCGCCTTCCATCTGGAGCTCGATCAGCCGGTTGAGCTCGAGCGCGTACTCCATGGGCAGCTCCTTGGCGATCGGCTCGACGAACCCGCGCACGATCATCGCCATGGCCTCGAACTCGGTCATGCCGCGGCTCATCAGGTAGAAGAGCTGGTCGTCACTGACCTTGGAGACGGTCGCCTCGTGACCCATGGAGACGTCGTCCTCGCGGACGTCGACGTACGGGTACGTGTCCGAGCGGGAGATCGTGTCGACGAGCAGCGCGTCGCACAGCACGTTCGACTTCGAGCCGTGGGCGCCCTCGCCGATCTCGACGAGACCGCGGTAGGAGGTGCGGCCACCGCCACGCGCCACGGACTTCGACACGATGTTGGACGAGGTGTTCGGCGCCATGTGGACCATCTTGGAACCGGCGTCCTGGTGCTGGCCCTCGCCCGCGAAGGCGATGGACAGCGTCTCACCCTTGGCGTGCTCGCCCATCAGGTAGACGGCCGGGTACTTCATGGTGACCTTGGAGCCGATGTTGCCGTCGACCCACTCCATGGTCGCGCCCTCGTACGCCACGGCGCGCTTGGTGACCAGGTTGTAGACGTTGTTCGACCAGTTCTGGATGGTCGTGTAGCGGCAGCGCGCGCCCTTCTTGACGATGATCTCGACGACGGCGCTGTGCAGGGAGTCGCTCTTGTAGATGGGCGCGGTGCAGCCCTCTACGTAGTGCACGTACGCGTCCTCGTCGACGATGATCAGCGTCCGCTCGAACTGGCCCATGTTCTCCGTGTTGATACGGAAGTAGGCCTGGAGCGGGATCTCGACGTGCACGCCCTTCGGCACGTAGATGAAGGAGCCACCGGACCACACGGCCGTGTTCAGCGACGCGAACTTGTTGTCGCCGACCGGGATGACGGTGCCGAAGTACTCCTTGAAGAGCTCCGGGTGCTCCTTCAGGGCCGTGTCGGTGTCCATGAAGATGACACCCTGCTCCTCCAGGTCCTCACGGATCTGGTGGTACACGACCTCGGACTCGTACTGGGCCGCGACACCGGCGACGAGGCGCTGCTTCTCCGCCTCCGGGATGCCGAGCTTGTCGTACGTGGCCTTGATGTCCTCGGGCAGGTCCTCCCAGGACTCCGCCTGCTTCTCCGTGGAGCGCACGAAGTACTTGATGTTGTCGAAGTCGATGCCCGAGAGGTCCGAGCCCCAGTTCGGCATGGGCTTCTTGCCGAACAGCTTCAGGCCCTTGAGGCGGAGCTTGGTCATCCACTCCGGCTCGGACTTCTTGGAGGAGATGTCCTTGACAACGTCCTCGTTGATGCCGCGCTTGGCAGAGGCACCGGCCTCGTCGGAGTCCGCCCAGCCGTATTCGTACTTGCCCAGACCCTCGAGCTCAGGGTGGGCAGTCTCCTCGATGGGGAGAGTCATGCGGGGTTCCTCCCGGCCGTGCTTGCAGATGCGTTGGTGGTCGTGTTTGGGGTGTTCTTCGGGGCGTTCTTTGGGATGAACGTCGTGCAGACCCCGTCGCCGTGGGCGATGGTGGCCAGTCGCTGTACGTGGGTGCCCAGCAGCTGCGAGAACATTTCGGTCTCGGCCTCGCACAGTTGCGGGAACTGCTCGGCTACGTGGGCGACTGGGCAGTGGTGCTGGCAGAGCTGCTCACCGACCGGTGCGCTACGCGCCGTAGCAGCGTACCCGTCCGCGCTCAAGGCCCTCGCAAGGGCCTGGGCGCGCTCCTCGGGCGCCGCCGCCTCGATCGCGGCCTTGTAGGGGCCGGCCTGTGCGGCGATCCGCGCGCGGGCGAAGGAGACGAGTGCCTCGTCGCCGCCGGCCTGCTCCTTGATCCAGCGGAGCGCTTCCGCGGCGAGCTTGTCGTAGGACTGGTCGAAGGCGTCCCGGCCGCAGTCCGTCAGCGCGAACACCTTGGCGGGGCGGCCGCGGGTGCGGGCTCCGTAGACGCGCTGCTCCCTGGGCTCCACGACGTTGTCCCCGCCGAGTGCGTCGAGGTGGCGGCGGACGGCGGCCTGGGTGAGGCCGAGGCGCCCCGCCAGCTCGGTGACGGTGGACGGGCCGTGGTCCAGGATGGAGCGCGCGACCCGGTTGCGCGTCGAACGCTCCCCGGTCGTGAGCTCCTCTGGAACCTCGCCAACGTATTTCACAACGCCATTGTTGCGTAATTCCTCAGACCCTGACAAGCGCGGCGGCGATCGCCACTCGTGCGGTGCATCACTTAGGCAGACCTAAGTAATCACGTGCCGTGACCTGCGGAAACGATCTTTGATCGATCGAAATCCGGTCCGACACCCTCCGGCCCCGAACCCAATTCCATGGCGCCCGACGCCCCTCACGAGCACACTCGCCCCCATGCCCACACCCCCTCCGACCGGCCCACTCGTCACCCGCACGTCCCTCACGTCCGACCTCCGCTCCCTCGGCGTCCAACCGGCCGACACCCTCCTCGTACACACCTCCCTCAGCAGCCTCGGTTGGGTGAACGGCGGCCCGGCCACGGTCGTCCGCGCGCTCCTCGACGCCCTCTGCACCGAGGGCACACTCGTCGTCCCGACACAGTCCGCGGATGTCTCCGACCCGGCCGAATGGAGCCGCCCACCGGTCCCGGCGGCTTGGTGGGAGACGATCCGGGCGACCATGCCGCCGTACGACCCGGCGATTACGCCCACGCGTGGCGTCGGGGTCGTACCGGAGACCGTGCGGACGTGGCCCGGGGCCATGCGGAGCGCGCATCCGCAGACGTCATTCGCGGCGCTCGGGCCGCGCGCCGCCGAGGTGACCGAGGGGCATGCGGTCGACTGCCGGCTCGGCGAGCGCAGCCCGCTGGCCCGGCTCGAGGAGATGCACGCGCGCGTACTGCTCCTGGGCGCGGGATACGAGGCGTGCACGGCCTTTCACCTGGCCGAGTACCGCGTCCCCACCGGGTACGAGGACGCCGGGCGGCCGGGCCGGCACGGCTGGGAGCATGTGCGCGAGGTGGCGATCGACTCCGACCGGTTCGACGACCTGGGCGCCGCCTTCGAGGCCGCCAACCCGGTCGCCCGGGGCCGTGTCGGCGCCGCCGAGTCGCGCCTCTTCGGGGTCGCCGAAGCCGTGGCGTACGCGGAGAAGTGGCTGCCGGCGCACCGTCCCGACGGCGGCTGACGTGCGCAGGCCGCCCCGGACGATCCGGCCCCGGCGCCGCGCGCGCCGAGATCGGCCCCGCCCACAGCGCCCCGCCCGCCCGCGGAGCGCACCGCGTCCTTAGACTTGCGCACCATGCGAAGTGAGCCAGTCGTCCACATCACCGGTCTGGTGAAGCGGTACGGAACCAAGACCGCGGTCGACGGCCTCGACCTCACGGCGGCCCCCGGCATCACGGCCGTCCTCGGCCCCAACGGCGCGGGCAAGACGACCACCATCGAGACCTGCGAGGGCTACCGCCGACCGGACTCCGGCACCGTCCGCGTCCTCGGCCTCGACCCGGTCAAGCAGGCCCCCGCACTGCGCCCCCGGATCGGCGTCATGCTGCAGTCCGGCGGCGTCTACTCCGGAGCCCGCGCCGACGAAATGCTCCGCCACATCGCCAAGCTGCACGCCCACCCGCTCGACGTGGACGCCCTCATCGAGCGCCTCGGCCTCGGCAGCTGCGGCCGCACCACGTACCGGCGGCTCTCCGGCGGCCAGCAGCAGCGGCTCGCGCTCGCCATGGCCGTCGTGGGCCGGCCCGAGCTGGTCTTCCTCGACGAGCCGACCGCGGGCCTCGACCCGCAGGCCCGGCACGCCACCTGGGACCTGGTGCGGGACCTGCGCGCCGACGGCGTGTCCGTCATCCTCACCACGCACCACATGGACGAGGCGGAGCAGCTCGCCGACGACGTGGCGATCGTCGACGCCGGCAAGGTCATCACGCAGGGCTCCCCGGAGCAGCTCTGCAAGGGCGGCGCCGAGAACACGCTCCGCTTCTCCGGCCGCCCCGGCCTCGACGTGGCCTCGCTCCTCAAGGCCCTGCCCGCCGACGCCGCGGCCGTCGAGCTCACCCCGGGCTCCTACCGCGTCAGCGGCAAGGTCGACCCCCAGCTCCTCGCGACGGTCGCCTCCTGGTGCGCCCAGCACGGCGTGATGCCGGACCGGATCTCCGTGGAACGGCACACCCTCGAAGACGTCTTTTTGGAACTGACCGGCAAGGAGCTGCGCGGATGAGCGCGGGTACGTACGCCCCGAACCCGGGAGCCGCGCCGCTCCCCCGCATGATCGCGACGCAGGCCGCGCTCGAGACGAAGATGCTGCTGCGCAACGGCGAGCAGCTGCTGCTCACGGTCGTCATCCCGACGCTGCTGCTGGTCCTGTTCTCGGCGGTCGACATCGTCGATACCGGCTCCGGCAAGGCCGTCGACTTCCTCGCCCCCGGCATCCTCGCGCTGGCCGTGATGTCCACGGCCTTCACGGGCCAGGCCATCGCCACCGGCTTCGAGCGGCGCTACGGAGTGTTGAAGCGACTCGGCGCCTCCCCGCTGCCGCGCTGGGCGCTGATGACGGCCAAGACGCTCTCCGTCCTGGTGACGGAGATCCTTCAGGTCGTCCTCCTCACGGTCATCGCGTTCGCGCTCGGCTGGTCCCCGCACGGGAACCCGTTCGCCGTTCTCCTCCTCCTGGTGTTCGGCACGGCGGCGTTCTCCGGTCTCGGCCTCCTCATGGCGGGCACGCTCAAGGCGGAGGCCACGCTGGCCGCGGCGAACCTCGTCTTCCTGCTCCTCCTGGTCGGCGGCGGCGTCATCGTGCCGCTCGACAAGTTCCCCGACGCCGCGCAGTCGGTGCTCGGCCTGCTGCCCATCTCGGCGCTCTCCGACGGCCTGCGGGACGTGCTGCAGCACGGTGCGGCGATGCCGTGGGGCGACCTCGGCATCCTGGCCGTGTGGGCGGTCGTGGGGCTCGGCGCGGCGGGGCGCTTCTTCCGCTGGGAGTGAGCCCTCGGACCCGTACGGGGCCGTAACACGCGTCACAGATGGCCCAGTTACGTCCCCCTCGTGAAGCCGTGCACAAGCGGCGGCCTACGATGGGCCCGTGCCAAAGCTGACCCCCACCGACGCCGCGCGGGCGCTGCGCAATCCGCTCGCCTTCATCGCCGAGTACTGGACTCCCACGCAGCGGACCGTCCAGCGCGCGGCCATGTCCGCCGTCGTCATGACGGTGCTCATCGTCTGCACCGGCGGCGCCGTGCGCCTGACGGGCTCGGGCCTCGGCTGCCCGACCTGGCCCAAGTGCACCGACCAGTCGCTGACCGCGACGAGCGAGATGGGCTTCCACGGAGCCATCGAATTCGGCAACCGCATGCTCACCTACGTGCTGTGCGCCGCGGTCGGCTGGGCGATCATCGCCGCCCGCTCGCAGAAGCCGTGGCGGCGCACGGTGACCCGGCTCGGCTGGGCCCAGTTCTGGATCGTCATGGGCAACGCGGTGCTCGGCGGCATCGTCGTCCTGGTCGGCCTCAACCCGTACACGGTGGCCGCCCACTTCGTCCTGACCACCACCCTGCTCACGGTCGCCGTCCTGATGTGGCAGCGCACCCGTGAGGGCGACGCCGAGCCGCGCCCGTTGGTCGGCAAGGCCATCAAGCAGCTCGTCTGGGCGCTGGTCGCGGCGGCGGCGCTGCTGATCCTCGTCGGCACGGTGGTGACCGGCGCGGGCCCGCACGCGGGCGACTCCAGCGACGTGCACCGGATGCCGCTCGACTGGGAGACCGTGTCGAAGGTGCACGCGGTCCTGGCCTGGATCGTGGTGACGCTGACCTTCGCACTGTGGTTCGTCCTGAAGGCGGTCGACGCCCCCAAGGGCCCGCTGCACCGCACCCGCGACCTGTTCCTGATCCTGCTCGCGCAGGGGACCATCGGCTACGTCCAGTACTTCACGGACCTGCCGGAGGTCCTGGTCGGCCTGCACATGCTGGGCTCGGCGCTGGTGTGGATCGGGGTACTGCGCGTGGTCCTCGCACTGCGCGAACGCCCGGCGACGGAACCGGACCTCCCGTCCCAGACGGACCAGGAACTCTCAGCGGTCTGACGACTCCGTACGGGGCTCGGGAACGCTCAGGCCGTCCCGAGCCCGTACACCCGCCGCGCCGTCCCGGCCGCGATCATCCCGGCCACCCGCTGCGCGTCACTCAGCGACCACGCGCCGTCGGCGACCCACTCCCCCAGCACCCGCCCGAGCGCCTGCCGGAACAGGCGTGCGCCCACGACGTGCAGCTCGGGCAGCCCCTGCGCCCCCGTCGAGAACAGCAGCTTCCCGAACGGCGCCAGCTCCAGGAACTCCGCGAGCAGCCCCGCCGCCCGCGTCCCCGTCCGGGCGAGCGCGGGGCCCAGGTCCGCGTAGACGTGCGAGAAGACGCCCGCCAGATGCGCCGCGTGCCGGTGGTACGGGTAGCCGTGCAGCAGCACCACGTCCGTGCCGAGCCCCGCCGTGGCGCGGGCGAACTCGACGAGCACCGCCGGGTCGGTGTGGTCGAGGTGCCCCCAGCGCAGTTGCAGCGGGCGGCCCGAGGCGACCGCGACCCACAGCAGGTGCCGCAGCAGCACCGGGTCCGTGAGGGCGCCGCCGACCTGCCGCCCCGCCAGCCACCGCCCCGCCGCGCCGCGCACCTCGCCGGGCCCCGGTGGTTGCGGGTCGAGCGCGAGCCCGTGGCGTACGCCGGCGACCGAGGTGAAGGCGACCGCGCCTGAGGCCGCCGCGTGCACCGATTCGGCGAGGTTGGCGAGGAAGGAGTCGACGGTCCCCGAGGTGTCCGCGACCTGCTCCGCGAGGAGTTCGAGGCGGACGATCTCGTGGGCCTCGCTCTGGGCGGCGGAGGCCAGCTCGGCGGGCCCGGTCAGATCGTCGGCGAGCCCCGTGTCCACGAGATACGTGGTGATGCCGCTGCCGCGCAGCAGCCTGCGCCCCGACTCGACGACGCCCAGCTCGCGGCGCCTGGCCAGATAGCGGGCGGGCGGACAGTGGGGTTCCAGACCGAGCAGCGGCGGACACCAGCGGCGCACCGCGAACCCGGTCTGGGTGTCGAAGAAGGTGGTGCCGGGAGCGGGCGGCCCCTCGCCCCGGCCGAGGTGGGCCTCGAACGTGCCGAGGCCCAGCTCCGTACGGAGCACCCCCTGGCAGTACTGATCCACGAGGGACGGCGTTTCGATCATCCGGGCTCCCGTATGTGGACCGTGCTTCTACAGTCCTAACGGGTGAACGGGCGCCTGGTGTTGGTCGAAGTTCAACCGCCGAGCTGGATTCCCGCCATCCGCTTCCATTCGTACGGGCCCGTCTCGACCTTGGCCGCGAAATCGCCGTCGAAGTCCTCGTGGACGGTGATGCCCGCCTTCTCGACGGCCTTCTGCGCGACCTCGTACGTAGCCGCCACCAGGTCTCCCCAGCCGCCGTCCGCTCCGACGAGCACGATGCGTGTGCCGTGCTCCCCGATGTACGCGAGCTGCCCCTCGACGCCGCCGTGCGCCTTGGAGAACACGCCGATCTCCTTGGCCAGCTTGGCCGCGCGACGCTCGTCCTTGGCCGCCCTGCGGGGCGCCTCAACCGTTTGAGTCTCTGCCATGGACAGGATGCTACCGACGAGTAGTCAAACAAGCGATAAGTGGGGTGGGGGGGGGGGGGCGCCCCCCCCCCAAAAAGAGGTCGAATTTAGTATTTGAGGGAGAAAGGGAAGGCGAGGGGGTGGGGGAGAGGGTGGGGGGGATGGGGT
>NZ_JBEOVM010000153.1:0-12105 GCF_040295505.1 Streptomyces sp. NPDC002790
GCAACATCGAGGGGGTCCGTGCGATGCACGCACCCGATCTGGGCTGACACCTCGCTGTAGGAGGCATGTCGCGGTGCAGAACCGTCAGGCCGTGGTGCGCCGCCGTGCCGCCTTGCGTGCTTCCCGGTCACCGCTCAGACGATCGAGCCCGCCACGCGCACCACGCTCGGCGAGCCGGTCGTAGGCGGCACGTCGACGTTGGTCACGCTCATCCAGGACCTCCTTGAATGCCATGTGGGCGCCTCCGCACTCCGTGCACTGGTGTGTTTTCCGGTCACAGCCCCAGGTAACGGCTGACCGCGTGCTCGACTTCGGCCATCTCGTCACGGTCCAGGTAGTGCACGGGGTCCCCGTACAGGAACTGGGTGTCGACCGTACGTATCTGGTCCACCAGGAGTCGCGTCAGGGTGCCGCCGATCTCCAGTTCCGGACGGAAGATCGAAGGCTGCGCGCTGGTGGACGTGGGGATGACCGTGGCGACGCTCCACGGCAGGGACGACGGGCTCAGTACGAGCCCGAATCTGCGCCCCCGTAGCTCGTGCCCCCGCTTGGCGTCGCCCAGATCCACGCGATAGACGGCGCCCCGGATCACCAGGCGTCCGGTTCCGCCGAGAGATCCTCGTCCGCCAGCCGCTCCGCTGCCGCGCGCGCCTCGGCCAGCCACACCTCGCGCTCAAGCAGACGCAGGCCGCGCCGGATCACGTCGCTGGTGCTGTCGCCCTCGTGCATGGCGGCCTTGATGATGCGCTCGTCTTCTGCGGTGGGCCTGAACCCTATGGTGCTCGCCATACTCCAAGAGTACCGATCCGTTCTACATCTGTGCAACAGGTGTAGAACGTCGCCGGTCACAGTCGGCACCCCCGGCACAGCCCGCCCGGCAAGGCCTCCGGCCGACCCGGTCGGCCGCAGTCCGTGCACTCCATGAGCGCCCGGTGTGTGGACTGGGGAGCGGTGGGGGTGATCCGGATGCGGTGCGGTGGGAGCTTGTCGCGGAGGCGGCGGGAGACGAAGGCGCGGGGCGAGTGGACGGCGTTGGGCAGGCCGCCGGTCATGGCGTGCGTGAAGAGTTGTGGGTCGGGTTCGCGGGCCAGCCATTCGGTGGCGGCGGATTCGAGGGCGGCGCAGTCGGCTGCGGAGAGGGTCAACCGGGGGTCTTTGAGGCCGAGTTGGGCGAGTCGGTGGTAGGCGTCGGAGCGGGTGGGCGGTTGCGGTTCGGCGGTCTGTGGCTCCGGTACGTCCCCGTCGCCGCCGAGGAATCGTGCCCACCATTCGTCGCTGCGTGCGGTGCGGGACCAGTAGGTGTGGAACACCCAGCGGGTGGTGCCGCTTTCGGTTCCGGTGTCGGAGAGGCGGCGTACGCGGCGCAGGTGTCCGGCGGCGGACAGTTCGTTGAGTGCGGAGCCGACGGCTGCCTGGCCGTACAGGGGCTGGGCCTTCGCGAGCGTTTTGACGTCCATGGCGGAGTGCTCGGGGAGCGCGTCGATGAACCCGGCGAGGTAGCGGGCGCGGAGGGGGAGATGGGCGAAGGAATCGCGCCGGAGGGGGCCCTGGTCGGAGGTTCCGCGTTTTCCGTAGCCCGGGTTGGCCATGGGGTGCGCGGGAGAGGGCAGGGCGGAGATAGAGTTTTCGCTAGCCACGAGATCGGTCCGTTCGATCGAGTCGGTCAGACCCCGGCGGGTGTTGGTAGCACCCGACCGGGGTCGTTTGTTGCGGCGAACGTTATGGGGTGCACACGTTGCGTCGCAACCCGATCGCGGAAAGTCACGTGCGTCGGCCGTGGCGGGAAGGGTGGGGGGTGGGTTGAGACCCGTCCACCCGTTCCTTATAAGCGCGTCTCGGGTTTCGCAGCTCGAAGCTCAGGCGGTACGAGCGCCCGCCAGGAAGGCGTTCCAGGCGGGCGCGGCGGCGGTGAAGGTGGGCCCTTGCGGCCCGAGCTTCGAGTCACGGACGTGGATGCGGTCGGGCCGAGTGGCGACTTCGAGGCAGTTGCCGCCTTCGCTGTCGCTGTAACTGGACTTCCGCCATTCCAGGGCGACTTCGAGGCAGTTGCCGCCCTGGTCGTCGCTGTAACTGGACTTGAACCACGTCAGGTTGGCGTTCACGTTTCCTGCGCCACCTTTCTGATGAACTCGGCCGAATCCTCGGGGCTGAGAGCGTGCATGCGGATCATGTCATGGGTGCGTGTGAGCTCACTGACCCTGTCCGCATCGGCGTACAGGGTGCTGGTCTTCTGCCCCTCCATATACGCATAGTGCTCATGGTCGGCCGTCTCCAGAAGTGCGATGGCACCGTTGAGCGCGACGCCATACGCCCGCCCGAACGGCAGCACCTGAACCATCACGTTACGCAACTCGCCCGCCCCAAGCAGGCGTTGGAGCTGCGCCGCCATCACCTCACGCCCGCCCACCTCCGTCCGTAGTGCCGCCTCGAACACGACGAAGCTGAACATCACGCCCGTACGCATGGTCAGCGCCTCCTGCCGCTTGAGGCGCCCGGCGACACGTTCCTCGACGGTCTCGTCGTCGAGCGGCGGCGAACTGGCGCCGATCAGCGCCTTCGCGTACTCGGGAGCCTGGAGCAGCCCCGGCACGAGCAGCGGCTCGTACGAACTGATGGCGATGGCATCGCGCTCCAATGCCATGAACTCCTGGGAGCGCTGCGGATGGGGCTCCGGCTTCAGGTACTCCTGCGCGGCGACGATCTTCCCACCCGCGCCGCACAGTTGATCGGCGATCTGGAGCAGCCTCAGCGTCGGCTTACGGCGCCCGTTCTCCATCGACTTGACGTACTCGCAGCCGTATCCGGCCTCCTTGGCGAGAACCTCGCGGTCGATGCCCGCCTCGGCGCGCCACATCTTGATCTGGCTGCCGCAGTACCGCCACGCGTTCGACTCGCTCGACATCTGTACGCACTCCTCCACCGGGGCCACGGTGGGTACAACTACCCGCTGTACCCAAGTGGTTACTCCCGAGGTTACGTGCGGGCCGCGAGCGTGAGCCCATGCAAGCAACTCCCCGCCCCACGGCAATCCCCCAGGACATCGAGTGGCGCTTCCCGCGCAGCGCCCGCAGCGTCGGCCGTGCCCGCCACCTCTTCCGCGAACAGGCCCGGTCCTGGGGTCTGCCGTCCGAGACGACGGAGACGGCGGAACTCCTCCTGAGCGAACTGATGACGAACGCGTACCGCCACGCAAGCAATCCGCCCGGCCGCGAGATCTGGGCCCGCGCGATCCTCTCCGAGAACCCGGCTCGCCTCCGGCTCCAGGTCACGGACGCAAGCCCCACCCTCCCCGCGCCACGCACGGCATCCCTGGAAGCGGAATCGGGCAGGGGTCTGACCCTGGTATCGGCGCTGGCGGACGATTGGGGCGCGGAGCGGCGGGAGGCGGGCGTGGGTAAGGCGGTCTGGTTCGAACTGGCCCTCACGCTCCCCGAGTAGCGGCTGGTCCTCGCAGACTGTGACGTAGGACGACGGCGGAGCCGTCGTTAGACGTCACAGACGGGATCTGGTTGGCCCGCGTCCGCCAGGGGAGCGTGGGCGGTGCGAGCTGTCGCGTCGTCAAGTTCGTGCGCCGGCTCACTCGCTTGCCCTCAACCGCGCTTGAGGTCCTACGTTCTTCACGTGACCTGCACGGTGTGCGGTCTCCACGCTGAAGCACCAGGAGGGGGTATTCCATGACCACCCAGCAGCTCTCCGACGCCGAACTCGCCGGCCAGCCCGCCGCGTACTGGACCGGTGTCGCCTACGAGGCGCTCATCGCGTACATCCGGGCCCGGCAGGCCGAAAAGGGCTACACCCAGCCCCAGTTCTGGCTGCTGCGCAACCTGTCCAAGAACGACATCTCGCCCGACGGAGAGGGGATGATCCTGACTGAGCTGCGTCAGGCCATGACCTCCTACATCCGGCCCGAGGACGATCTGGCGGCGGAGGCCGAAGTGCTCCTGGAGCGCGGCTGGCTGACCCGGGACGCGGAGAACCGGCTGTGGCTCACCGCAGAGGGAGAACAGGCCCGTGTCGACATGGCCAGTATCGCGCCCGCGATCGGAGCCGTCCTCCACGAGGGCATCGACGAGGCGGACTACGTCACCACGGTGAAGGTGCTCCAGCGGCTGATCCGCAACGCGGGCGGGACGGCCGCCTGACAGGGCCGGTCCCGGCCGTCGCTCAAGGCCGGGACCCGGTATGTCGTACAACGCGCTCAGCGCAAGCCCTCCGCGATCTCCCGCACCGCCGCCATCGCCCTCCGCTGCAACCCCGGGCCGAACGTGATGCGGGTCGCGCCCAGTTCGCCCCATTCGCGGAGTGAGGGGCCGCCGGGCGGGGCGCCCACGTTGATCGGGCCCGCGATGCCGGAGCGCAGGGCCGGGACGGCCTCCGGTGGGGCGCCGATCGGGTAGACGCAGTCGGCGCCCGCGGCGACGTAGAGGCGGGCGCGGTCGATCGCCTCGGCGATCGGGTCCGCGGCGCCGCGGATGAACGTGTCGATGCGGGCGTTGAGGACGATGCGGTCGCCCGCCAGCGAGTGGACCTCCGACAGCCAATCCGCCTGCTGCTGCGGGTCCTTGAGCCCACCGTCGGGGCCCGAGTCCTCCAGGTTGCAGCCGACCGCGCCGGTTTCCAGGAGGCGTTCCACCAGTTCCTTCGGCGCGAGGCCGTACCCGCCCTCGATGTCCGCCGACACCGGCACCGACACCGCGCGCACGATCCGGCGGACCGCCGCGAACATCTCGTCCGAGGGCGTGGCCCCGTCCTCGTAGCCGAGGGAGGCTGCCACTCCCGCGCTCGGGGTCGCGAGCGCCGGGAAGCCGGCCTCCTCGAAGACGCGGGCGCTCGCCGCGTCCCACGGGCCGGGGAGGACGAGCGGGTCGCCGGGGGAGCGGTCGTGGTGCAGGGCGCGGAGGGTATCGACAGGACGCGGACTCACCATGCGGTGCCTCCAGGCTCGATACGCCGGCTCACCATCAGCCGGTTCCAGTTGTTGATGACCACGATCGAGGCGATGAGGTGCGCGAGTTCCTGTTCCGTGAAGTGCTTCGATGCCCTCTCGTACGCCTCGTCCGGGACGTAGCCGTCCGTCAGGAGCGTAATCGCGTCGGTGAGGGCGAGTGCAGCCCTTTCCCGGTCATCGAAGATGGTGCCCGCCTCGCGCCATGCGTTAAGGAGCGCGATGCGCTTGGGGCTCTCGCCGTTCTTCTCCAGCGCGATGTCCACGTGCATGTCCAGGCAGAACGCGCACTGGTTCAGCTGCGACGCCCGGATCGACACCAGTTCGGTGAGGGGCGGGTCGTCGAGGCCCTTCTTGGCGGCGGCGCTCAGTGTCTGCATCGCCGAGCGGACCCCGGCGTCCAACTGCCGTGTACGAACCGTCACTTGTGGTCGCCAGGCGTGTAGTGGCCCGGCGACTGGCGGGTCGAGACGCCGAACCGGTTCCAGGCGTTGATGACCGTGATCGCCGCGATCAGCTGGGCCAGTTCCTGCTCCTCGTAGACCTTCGCCGCCCGCTCGTACACCTCGTCCGGCACGAAACCGTCGGTGAGGACCGTGATCGCCTCCGTGAGCTCCAGGGCCGCGATCTCCTTCTCCGTGTAGAAGTGCTTCGACTCCTCCCACGCGCTGAGCTGGATGATCCGCTCAACGCTCTCGCCCGCCGCGAGGGCGTCCTTGGTGTGCATGTCGAGGCAGAGCGCGCAGCGGTTGATCTGCGAGGCGCGCACCTTGACCAGCTCGGCGACCTTGGGGTCGAGGCCCGCGCGGGCCGCCGCGTCCAGCTTGATCATCGCCTTGAAGACCTCGGGGGCCTGGCGGGCCCAGTCGAGGCGGGGGGTGTGCTCGTGGGCGTATTCCGGGTTCGCGTTCGTGTTCGCGTTCGTCGTGTTCGTCATGCTTCGAGCCTACGAAGGAAGTAGCCCAGGAGTATGGTCCATTTACGTGGAAGAATCTTGGGCCAATTCGGTCTCCGGGCGGGCGCTCGGCGGCGTTGACCTGCATCTCGAACCCAGCCCCTCCGGGGGCGTACGCCGCGGGCTCACCGACGCGCTCCGTGACGCCGTCCGTGGCGGGCGGCTCGCCCCCGGCACCCGGCTGCCCGCCACCCGTACCCTCGCCGCCGACCTCGGCCTCGCCCGCAACACGGTCGCCGACGCCTACGCCGACCTCGTCGCCGAGGGCTGGCTCACCGCACGGCAGGGCTCCGGCACCCGGGTGGCCGAGCGGCCGGGGCGGGCGCCGACGCCGGCCCCCGTCACCAACCGCGTCCCCTTCCGCGGGCACCGCTACGACCTCATGCCCGGCCGCCCCGACCTCGCCTCCTTCCCCCGCACCGAGTGGCTGAAGGCCGCCCGCCGCGCCCTGACCGCCGCCCCGAACGAGGCCCTCGGCTACGGCGACCCGCGCGGCCGCCCCGAACTGCGCGGCGCCCTCGCCGGCTATCTCGCCCGCGCCCGCGGCGTGCAGGCCTCGCCGGAGCGGATCGTCGTCTGCGCCGGGTTCGTGCAGGGCATGATCCTGCTCGGCGAGGTGCTGCACCGGCGCGGTGTGCGCGACGTCGCCGTCGAGTCGTACGGGCTCGATCTCCATTGGAGCTATCTGACCCGGCCCGGACTGCGGACCCGGCCGTTGCCGTTCGATGAACTGGGCGCGGATATCGGTGAGTTGAGTGGTGAGGGAGCCGTCCTGCTCACCCCCGCCCACCAGTTCCCCCTCGGCGTCGCCCTGCACGCGCGCCGCCGTGCCGCCGCCGTCGACTGGGCGCGCCGCACCGGCGGGCTGATCCTGGAGGACGACTACGACGGCGAGTTCCGCTACGACCGCCAGCCCGTCGGCGCCCTCCAGGGCCTCGACCCGGACCGCGTCGTCCACCTCGGCACCGTCAGCAAGTCCCTCGCCCCCGGACTGCGGCTCGGCTGGATGGTGCTGCCTGCGCCGCTCGTCGACGAGGTCGTCGCGGCCAAGGGGCACACCGACTGGTCCTGCGGCGTCCTCGACCAGCTCACCCTCGCCGAGTTCATCGAATCGGGGGCGTACGACCGTCATGTGCGCGCCGGGCGCCTCCGCTACCGGCGCCGCCGCGACCAACTCGTCGCCGCCCTCGCCGAACGGGCGCCCACCGTGCGCGCCACCGGCATCGCGGCCGGACTGCACGCCGTGCTCCAACTCCCGCCCGGCACCGAACGATCCGTCGTGCAGGCCGCCGCCTGGCAGCGCCTCGGCATCACGGGCCTGGCCGAATTCCGCCACAAGGACGCACCGGAGCCGGAGGCCCCCATGGATGCCCTGGTCGTCGGCTACGGCACCCCGTCCGATCACGCGTGGCCCGGCGCGTTGGATACCCTGTGCCGGGTCCTGCCCTAGGCAGGCGCCCGACGTACGTACACGCATAGCAACAGGTTGCAACGGGGGAAAACTTCATGACGGACAACACCACCCAACGACGGCTGCGCTCCGGCACCGTCGCGCTCGGCGGCGTGGGCCTGCTGGCCGCCGCGCTCACAGCCTGCTCGTCCGACGTCGACAAGCGCTGCATCGACCGCGGCAGCTACAACGCGTCCAAGGGCTACAAGGTCGTCTCCGACAAGTACTGCAAGTCCTCGTCCACCAAGTCGTCGGTGAACGGCAGTTGGTACTACGGCGGCTCCAAGAAGGGCGCGCGCGTCGGCGGCGGCTCCTTCACCAAGTCGTCCGGCGGTGGTGTCACACGCGGCGGCTTCGGCAGCGGCGGCAAGGGCGGAAGCTCCGGCGGCTGACCCCGGAAGCGTTACACATTCCGATGAAGCGTCACACCATCACGCCACGCCCCCGCTGGCAGCAGACCGTCGAAGAGCAGGGGCTCATCTACCCGCTCACCCGCTACCCCGACGACTCGCTGCGCCCCTACTGGGACGAGAGCGCCTACTACGAGTTCTCCCTCCCCGAGGTCGAGGCGCTCGAAGAGGTCGTCGAGGAACTGCACCGGATGTGCCTCGCCGCGGCCGAGCACATCGTCCGCAACGACCGCTTCGCCGACCTCGGGATCACCGACCCGGGCGTCGCCGCCGCGGTCGCCGACGCCTGGGAGCGACGCGCCGAACTCCCGTCCGTCTACGGCCGGTTCGACCTGCGCTACGACGGCACAGGGCCCGCGAAACTCCTCGAGTACAACGCCGACACCCCCACCTCCCTGGTGGAGGCCGCCAGCCCTCAGTGGTTCTGGATGGAGGAGCGGTTCCCCGGCGCCGACCAGTGGAACTCGCTCCACGAACGGCTCGTCGACGCCTGGAAGAAGCAGGCCGCCCTGCTCCCGCCCGGCAGCCCGCTCTACTTCGCGCACTCCTCGGCCGACGAACTCGGCGAGGACCTGATGACCGTCGGCTATCTGAAGGAGACCGCCGAACAGGCGGGCCTGGACACCGACTGGATCTCCATGGAGGAGATCGGCTGGGACAGCATCTCCGAGCGCTTCGTCGACAACCAACTCCGGTACATCCGCAGCTGCTTCAAGCTGTATCCGTGGGAATGGCTGACCTCCGACGCGTTCGCCCCGCACGTCCTGGGCGGCCTCGACAACGGCGGCGGCACGGGTACGACGATGTGGATCGAGCCCGCCTGGAAGATGCTGCTCAGCAACAAGGCGCTGCTCGCGGTGTTGTGGGAGCTGTACCCGGGCCACCCGAACCTGCTCCCCGCCTACCTCGACGGACCGCGCGAACTCGCGACCGATCCGACCGGCCCCGGCTACGTGTCGAAGCCGCTGCTCGGCCGCGAGGGCGCGGGCGTCACGATCCACGAGCCGGGGACCATCCCGTCGCCGTCGGAAGAGCCGTGCTGCTATCAGCAGTTGGCGGCGCTGCCCGACTTCGACGGGAACCGCGTCGTCCTCGGCGCGTGGGTCGTCGAGGACGAGGCGGCGGGCCTGGGCATCCGGGAATCGGCGGGTCTTGTCACGGACGAGTACGCCCGCTTCCTGCCCCACGTCATCCTGTGAGCGACAGTTACGCGCCGAGGACGGCGCGCAGCTGATCGAGGCCCCAGTCCAGATCGTCCTTGCCGATCACCAGCGGCGGGGCGATCCGGATGGTGGAACCGTGGGTGTCCTTCACCAGGACCCCGCGGTCCATCAGCTTCTCCGAGATCTCCCGGCCCGTCCCGTACGACGGGTCGATGTCGACGCCCGCCCACAGGCCGCGCCCGCGCACCCCGGTGACCTTCCCCGTCCCGGTCAACAGGCCCAGCTCGGCGTGCAGATGCTCGCCCAGCTCCGCCGCCCGCTCCTGGAACTCCCCGGTACGCAGCATCGCGATCACCTCCAAGGCGACGGCGCAGGCAAGCGGGTTCCCGCCGAACGTCGACCCGTGCTCGCCGGGCCGGAACACCCCGAGCACGTCCTTGCTCGACACCACCGCCGACACCGGCACGACGCCGCCGCCGAGCGCCTTGCCCAGCACGTACACGTCCGGCACCACGCCCTCGTGCTCGCACGCGAACGTACGCCCCGTACGGCCGAGGCCGGACTGGATCTCGTCGGCGATGAAGAGGACGTTCCGGTCACGGGTCAACTCCCGTACGCCTGCCAGGTATCCGGGCGGCGGGACGAGCACGCCCGCCTCGCCCTGGATCGGTTCGAGCAGCACCGCCACCGTGTCGTCCGTGACCGCGGCGCGCAGCGCGTCCAGGTCCCCGTACGGGACGATGTCGAAGCCCGGCGTGTACGGACCGAAGTCGGCGCGGGCCTCCTGGTCGGTGGAGAAGCTGACGATGGTCGTCGTCCGGCCGTGGAAGTTGTCGCTCGCGACCACGATCCTGGCCTGCCCGTCCGGCACGCCCTTGACCCGGTAGCCCCACTTCCGGGCGGTCTTCACGGCGGTCTCGACGGCCTCCGCGCCCGTGTTCATCGGCAGTACCATCTCCATTCCGCACAGCTCGGCGAGGCGCGTACAGAACTCGGCGTACCGGTCGTGGTGGAAGGCGCGGGACGTCAGCGTCACCCGCTCCAGCTGGGCCTTCGCCGCGTCGATGAGCCGGCGGTTGCCGTGCCCGAAGTTGAGCGCCGAGTACCCGGCGAGCATGTCGAGGTAGCGCCGCCCCTCGACGTCCGTCATCCACGCGCCCTCGGCGGTGGCGACGACCACGGGGAGCGGGTGGTAGTTGTGCGCGCCGTGCTCCTCGGAGGCGGTGATGAAGTCCTGCGTGGCGAGTCCTGCGGGGGTGGTGGGTGGAGTCACAGAAGTCACGGGATCTCCGTTCGTCGCGGCTCATGGCACGAGGTGTGGGACGGGCTTGTGGCCCCTTCCTATCGTCGCTCGCGATGCGGACGCGGAAACCTCGCCGCGCGCCGCGCCGGGTACTGTGAGGCCAGGGCCGTGACTGGCGCGCTGGGATGGGATCGACCATCAGGGAGCGGCCCGAGCAGTGAGTGCCGTGCGCCTGGGCCGACCCGTGAACCGACCGTGTCCGGAGGCTGCCCCATGACCGAATCCCCGCTGTCCCCCGAATCCACCGCCTATCGCGCCGCCCTCGACGTCGTGCGCGCCGTGGAGCCGCGCGTAGCCGACGCCATCGGCCAGGAACTCACCGACCAGCGCGAGATGCTCAAGCTGATCGCCTCGGAGAACTACGCGTCCCCGGCGACGCTGCTGACCATGGGCAACTGGTTCAGCGACAAGTACGCCGAGGGCACCGTCGGCCGCCGCTTCTACGCCGGCTGCCGCAACGTCGACACCGTCGAGTCGCTCGCCGCCGAGCATGCGCGGGAGCTGTTCGGGGCGCGGCATGCGTATGTGCAGCCGCACTCCGGGATCGACGCGAACCTCGTGGCCTTCTGGGCCGTGCTTGCCGACCGCGTCGAGGCGCCGTTCCTCGCGAAGACCGGGGTCCGGCAGATCAACGACCTCAGCGAGGCGGACTGGGCCGAGCTGCGGCAGGCCTTCGGCAACCAGCGGATGCTGGGGATGTCGCTGGACGCGGGCGGCCACCTCACGCACGGGTTCCGGCCGAACATCAGCGGCAAGATGTTCGACCAGCGGTCGTACGGGACGGATCCCGTGACCGGGCTCGTCGACTACGAGGCGCTGCGCGCGCAGGCCCGCGAGTTCAAGCCGATGATCATCGTCGCCGGGTACTCCGCGTACCCGCGGCTCGTGAACTTCCGGATCATGCGGGAGATCGCGGACGAGGTGGGCGCCACGCTCATGGTCGACATGGCGCACTTCGCGGGGCTCGTCGCCGGCAAGGTGCTCACTGGCGACTTCGACCCGGTGCCGCACGCGCAGATCGTCACGACGACCACGCACAAGTCCCTGCGGGGGCCGCGCGGCGGCATGGTGCTGTGCGACGACTCGCTGAAGGACCAGGTCGACCGGGGCTGCCCGATGGTGCTCGGCGGGCCGTTGCCGCACGTCATGGCGGCGAAGGCGGTTGCCCTTGCGGAGGCGCGGCAGCCGGCGTTCCAGGACTATGCGCAGCGCATCGTGGACAACGCGCGGGCGCTGGCGGAGGGCCTGATGCGGCGGGGCGCGACGCTCGTCACCGGCGGCACGGACAACCACCTCAACCTCATCGACGTGGCGTCCTCCTATGGCCTCACGGGGCGGCAGGCCGAGTCCGCGCTGCTCGACTCCGGCATCGTGACCAACCGCAATGCGATTCCGGCGGACCCGAACGGGGCCTGGTACACGTCCGGGATTCGGATCGGGACGCCGGCGTTGACCACGCGGGGTCTCGGTACCGGTGAGATGGATGAGATCGCGGCGCTCATGGACCGGGTGCTGACGGCCTCCGAGCCGGGGACCACGAAGTCCGGGGCGGTGTCGAAGGCGAGTCACGTCCTCGACCCGAAGGCCGCGGACGAGGTCGCACACCGGGCCACGGACCTCCTGTCCGGCTTCCCGCTGTACGGCCAGATCGACCTGGGCTGAGCCCCTCCGGGG
This sequence comes from Streptomyces sp. NPDC002790, assembly GCF_040295505.1. Classification (NCBI taxonomy): domain Bacteria; kingdom Bacillati; phylum Actinomycetota; class Actinomycetes; order Kitasatosporales; family Streptomycetaceae; genus Streptomyces; species Streptomyces sp. NPDC002790. The sequence continues at coordinate 11,901 of NZ_JBEOVM010000153.1, forward strand.
CGTGGGGCGGCCCCGCCCTCACGCCACGGGGCTCCGCCCCGGACCCCGCGCCTCAATCGCCGGCGGGGGTGGAAGGGTCGGGGCTCTGCCCTGGGCCCTGCGCCTCGAGTGCCGGCGGGGGTGGAAGGGTCGGGGCTCTGCCCTGGGCCCTGCGCCTCGAGTGCCGGCGGGGGTGGAAGGGTCGGGGCTCTGCCCTGGGCCCTGC
>NZ_JBEOVM010000154.1:0-11997 GCF_040295505.1 Streptomyces sp. NPDC002790
AGGGACTCGCCGCGGGCGGCGAGTTCGCCGGAGCGGTCCTGTTCTCCTCCGAACACGCACCCAAGGGCAAACGCGGCTTCTGGGCGATGTTCCCCAACTTCGGCGGCGGCGGGGCCATCACACTGGCCAACCTCACCTTCTTGCTCACCGCGCTCTTCATGAGCGAGGACACCTTCACCAGCTGGGGATGGCGCGTCCCCTTCCTGGCCAGCTTCCTGCTCGTCATCGTCGGGCTGTGGATCCGGATGCGGATCGACGAGACCCCAGTGTTCAAGAACCAGGTCGCTCAGTCGGGCACCTCACGACTGCCCTTCCTCGAAGCCCTCAAGCACCAGCCACGCCAGGTGCTGCTCGCCACCGGCACCGTGATGATCGGCTTCGCCCTCACCTACATCGGCGGCACCTACCTGGTCAGCTACGGCACGACCGTTCTCGAACTTCCCCGCACCTTCGTCCTGAGTATGGCGATGGTGGGCGGCCTCACCATCTCCCTCGGCACACTGATCGGTGCGGTCCTCTCCGACCGCATCGGCCGTCGCGGGGTGATCGTCGGCGCGGCGAGCGTCGGCGTGGTGTGGGCCCTTGTACTGTTCCCACTCCTCGACCTCGGATCGCGCGGCGTCTTCGCCATCGGTGTGCCCGTCACACTGTTCCTGTCGGGCATCGCCACCGGACCGCAAGGGGCATTCCTCTCCGAGCTGTTCCACACCCGCTACCGCTACACCGCGGCCGGCCTCAGCTACAGCCTGGCCGGAATGATCGGCGGCGGCATCCCGCCTCTGGTCGCGCCGTCCATCATCAACAACTTCGGCAGCTTCACCTTCGGATGCATCCTCGCCTGCGTCTGCCTCGTCAGCCTGATCTGTGTGCTCAAGGTCGGCGAGACGAGCCAGCTCGACCTCGACCGGGACGCGGTCGACGCCGTTGACTGATCACACGGCAGGCGGGCGGCCGGGCGACCTGGTGCTGCTGCGCCATGGCGAGAGTGTCTGGAACGCGCAGGATCTCTTCGCCGGATGGACCGATGTTCCGCTGTCCGATCGAGGACGGCGCCAAGCACGGTCGTGCGGTGCACAGTTGGCGGCAGTAGGCCTGTTGCCCGACATCGCACACACCTCGCTGCTGCGCCGAGCCATCGACACCGCGGATCTCGCACTCGACGCCACCGACCGGCACTGGATCGACGTCCGCCGGAGCTGGCGGCTGAACGAGCGGCACTACGGCGCGCTGCAGGGCAGGAGCCGACAACAGATACGCGACGAATTCGGTGACGAGCAGTTCCATCGATGGCGGCGGTCCTGGGACGTGCCGCCACCCGCCGGGGACGACGCCACTTCGTTGCAGGGCGACGGGACCGCCCGCTACCGCGGTCTTGGTGTCCCGGTTCCGGCAGCCGAGTCCCTCAAGGACGTACACGCGCGCCTGCTGCCGTACTGGGAGGCGGCCATCGTCCCCGATCTACTGGCCCGCAGAACCGTGCTGGTCGTCGCGCACGGCAACACCCTGCGTGCGCTGATCAAACTCGTCGAAGGCCTTTCCGAAAGCGCCGTATGCGGCCTCGACATCCCGACGGGGGTGCCCAGGCACTACCGCCTCGACAGCGATCTGCGCCCCCTCTCTCCGGGCGGCCCCTCCCTTCCGACCCGTACATCCCGCTAGATACACGAGATTGAAGGAGGTGACCTGCGATGTCGGCAGAGCCGACCTCGGCACGTCCACCCTTTGTCCTGGTCCACGGCGGCCGGCACGGTGGCTGGTGCTGGAAGCACGTGGCCACCGCACTGCGGCACGCCGGCCACATGGTGTACACCCCGACCCTGACGGGCCTCGGAGAGCGCTCGCACCTGCTCGACGAGACGATCGGCCTCGATCACCACGTTCAAGACCTCGTCGCCACCTTCGAGTTCGAGGACATCAACGACGCCGTTCTCGTGGCACACAGCTACGGAGGCATGGTCGTGTCCGGCGCCCTGGAACGGATGGCGGACCGAGTGCGCCGGGTCGTCTACCTCGACGCACACCTCCCGCGGACCGGGGAGTCCGCCTTCGACCTGGTCGGCGCCGACCGCGCCGCGCACCATCTGGCGGACGCCAAGAACAACGGAGAAGGCTGGTACATCCCACCGGCCGACGCCTCCCGGTACGGCGTCACCGATCCGGACGATGCCGCATGGGCCAACAGCCGCATCACGGCCCAGCCGTTGAAGACGTACCAGGACCCCGTCGGCGACACCGACCAGGCCTGGCGCCATCCCGGCCTGTTCATCGAATGCGTCCCGTCGTCCCTGGAGCCACACGTCTTGAACCGAGCCCGCGAACGACACGCCACCGACCCCACCTTCGCGTACCACATCCTGCACGCGACCCACGACGCGATGATCACGGCGCCGGGCGCCGTCACCCAACTCCTCCGAGAGGCGGCCGAGTCGTGACCACATCACCGACCCACACACTCGCCGAATACGCGGCCTCCACGTCGCTCGACGCGCTCCCCCATGAAGTGCGAGAGCAAGCGAAGCTGGTGATTCTCGACGAGATGGCCAGCGCCCACTTCGGCCGCCGGCAGCCCGCCGGTGCGCTGGCGGCCGAGTACGTCGCCACCATGCCCGGCCCGACGGAGTCACATGTGCTGGGCACCGCCCTGCGCACGTCTGCGCCACTGGCCGCGCTGGCCAACGGCACCGCTGGCCACGCGGATGAGATCGACGGGGCGCACGTCGTCGGCGGCCACCCCGGCGCGACACTCGTGCACGCCGCGGTCGCCATGGCCGAGCGGCAGGGCGCGACGGGCGGCGAACTGCTCAACGCCGTGGTCCTGGGCTACGACGTGGGTGTGCGTCTCATCGCCGCGTGCGGCGGTCTGTTCAGTGTGAAGGAGCGCCATCACCTGAACTCCGACTTCCTCCATGCCTTGGCGGCTGCCATCTCGTGCAGCCGACTCATGGGCCTTGAGCCGGAGCAGTACCGCCACGCGATGGCACTGGCGACCTTCCAGGCCAACGGGCTCTGCGCGCTCTTCCGCGAGCGAGAGCACCTCAGCAAGGCCTTCTGCAACGGCCAGTACGCGATGGCAGGGGTGAGCGCCGCACTACAGGCCGCCGTCGGCCTCGAGGGCTGCGACGACGTCCTGGGCGAACGCCACGGTGTGTTCCACGCGTGGGGCGTGGACGACGCGTCCGCGACGGTGACACGGGGCCTCGGCAGCGACTTCGCCGTGATGGGCGCCAACTTCAAGTTCGTACGCGCCGGTTACCCGATCCACGCGCCCACCGAAGCGGCCCTGTCGCTGGTGACGCGCCACGACCTCACGGTCGACAGCATCTCGGCGGTCGAGGTGGGCCTGCCTGCCCGCGCCATGCGCGTCGTCGACAACCGGCAGATGCACAACATCTGCGCCCAGGACATGCTCACCGCCGCCCTGCTGCGCGGAGGGCTCGCACTGAACGAGGACCCCTTCCCCGCCGCGCTCGACGACCCCGCGTTCGCGGATCTGCGAGCCCGCGTCTCCCTGGTTGTGAACCCTCTGCTGGAGGCTGAGGCACCCAACGGGCGTGGAGCTGTCGTCACGATCAGGACGCACGACGGCCGGAGCCTGACGGAACGGGTCGATCACCCCCGAGGGCACAGCGAACGGGGCGGGGTCAGCTGGGACGAACTGTCCGTCAAATGGCATGACGCGAGCCCGGGCCATGACGTGGGCTCCTGGATCGCTCACGCCCGCACGCTCGAGGAGTTGGAGCGCGCCGAGCAACTCGCGAGCGAATTCGCCCAATAGCCTTGATGAGCTGGGTATTTGACGTTGCCTCGGGTCCAAGAAGGCCACCTTCTTGGACCCGAGGCAACGTCATTTCAAACGCGCCAGTCTGACATGCCAGGACCCAGGAAGCACTGAAGCAAAGGGGCCGTATCACTACCCCCGCTGCCCTTCCCCCGTCACAACACGGCCTGCCACACCTCCCGTTGCCCGGGCAGGGTGTACGGCAACCTACGAGGCACAGAGAGGCGCCTGAGGACATGGGGCCGGTCCGTCGTGACCACGCCCCGATCAGCAAGCTCCCATCACCCCCGTACGAGAGAGTGGGCATGGCCACCGAACCCACCACCACCGATCCCGCCGAGACCGGCGCGACACCCTGGTCTCCCCTCGCCTCGACCCCCGCAGCCCCGACGCGACGCACCTTCATCGCCACGACCTCCGCTGCCGGCGGGGTCTTCGCAGCAGGCGGTCTGCTCGCAAGCCCCTCGCTGCTCGGCGCCCAGGAGGCCGCTGCCGCCGAGGCCTCCCCCAGCACCAATGTCACTCTGAGCGTCAATGGCCGTCGCCACGCCGTCACCGTCGACAATCGGACCTCACTCCTGGACCTGCTGCGCGAGCACTTGGCGCTCACGGGCTCCAAGAAGGGCTGCAACGCCGGCGCCTGTGGTGCCTGCACGGTCCTGGTCGACGGGAAGCGCGTGAACTCCTGCCTGACGCTGGCGATCCGCCTCGACGGCGCGGAGGTGACCACGGTCGAGGGCCTGGCCGACGGCGACGACCTGCACCCACTCCAGCAGGCGTTCATCGACCAGGACGCCTTCCAGTGCGGCTACTGCACCCCGGGGCAGATCGTGTCCGGTGTCGGTTGCATCGAGGAGGGCCACACCGGTTCCAAGGACGAGATCCGGGAGTGGATGAGCGGCAACATCTGCCGCTGCGGCTGCTATCCGAAGATCGTGCGTGCCATCGAGCAGGCCACGGGCCGGAAGTGAGGTCCGACTGACATGCACCCCTTTACGTACGCCAAGCCGAAGACCACCCGTGAGGCGCTCGACGCCGGCCGGCGCGGAGGGCGGTACATCGCCGGGGGCACCACTCTCGTCGACTTGATGCGCGAGACCGTCGAGCGACCCGACCGGCTGGTCGACATCAACTCCCTGCCGCTGCGCGAGATCAACGTCACTCCGCGCGGCGGGCTGCGCATCGGCGCCCTTGTCTCGATGTCCGACGCCGCCACCCACCCCAAGGTGAGCACGCTGTTCCCGGTGATCTCCGAAGCGCTGGAGCTGAGCGCGTCCGCCCAGTTGCGCAACATGGCCACCATCGGCGGCAACATCATGCAGCGCACCCGCTGCACGTACTTCCGTGACGTCACCGCCGACTGCAACAAGCGTGAACCTGGATCGGGTTGCGCCGCGCGCGAGGGATATAACCGCACACACGCGATCCTGGGCACCTCCGAGGACTGCGTGGCCACCCATCCGTCCGACGTCGCAGTCGCGTTGGCGGCCCTGGAGGCGCGAGTGCATCTGGTGAGCCCCGACGGTGAGCGGACGCTGCCCTTCGAGGGCTTCCTGCTCCGCCCCGGCAGCACTCCGATCCGCGAACAAGCCCTACACAAGGGTGAGTTGATTACCTCCGTGGAGGTACCCACGCTCCCCCGGCCGCTCGTTTCCGGCTACCTGAAGGTCCGTGACCGCCAGTCCTACGAGTTCGCCCTCACATCCGCCGCGGTGGCGCTGCATGTCACCGGTGGCGTGATCCGAGAGGCGAAAGTGGCGGCGGGCGGTGTGGGAACGGTGCCGTGGAAGCTGCCCTCCGTCGAGCGCGCCCTCGTCGGTGAGCGCCCCTCGGAGCAGCTGTGGGCCAAGGCGGCCGCATCGGCGGCGGACGGAGCTCGGCCGCTCCAACACAACAAGTTCAAGGCCGAGTTGCTCACACGCACCGTCGAACGCCAGCTGCGCATCGTAGGAGACCAGGTATGAGTCCTCAGCCGCAGGCAGCCGTCGGCGCGCCCCTCTCCCGTGTGGAGGGGCGGCTGAAGGTGACCGGGCAGGCGAAGTACGCCGCCGATCACGAACCCAAGGGTGTCGTGCACGCCGTCGTGGTCGATGCCGACATCGCGCGCGGGCGGATCACCGGGATCGACACCCGCGCCGCCGAGGCACTCCCCGGCGTACTGAAAGTGATGCACCACGGCAACGCACCCGAGCTCCCCTACCGCGACAACCCGGGCTCGCTCAACCTCCCCGGAAACCGGCTGCGCGTCTTCCAGGACACCGAGGTGCGATTCCACGGCCAACCGGTCGCGGTCGCCGTGGCCACCACTTTGGAGGCCGCTCAGCACGCCGCTTCACTCGTCAAGGTCACCTACCAGACCGAGGAGTCGGTCACCGACCTCGCCAAGGCACCGAACACGGGCGAACCCACGACCTACTCGCGCGGCGACGCGGAAGCCGCCTTGAAGTCCACCCCCGTCCGGCTCGACATGACCTACCACCTCGCCCGCGACCACCACAACGCCATGGAGCTGCACGCCACAGTCGCCCAGTGGGACGGCGAGCGGCTCACGCTGTGGGACAAGACTCAGTGGGTACAGAGTCCACGCGCCCAGCTCGCGGCGGACTTCGGGATTCCGGCCGACTCCATCCGTGTGCTGTCGCCGTTCGTCGGCGGCGCGTTCGGCAACTCCGCGCGCGCTTGGCCGCACATCACGATCGCGGCCCTCGCGGCCCGCGAGGTCGACCGCCCGGTGAAGCTCGTCCTGACCCGCAAGCAGCTCTACTTCGGGGTGGGGTTCCGGCCCGGCTACGAGTACAAGGTGCGCCTCGGCAGCGAGCGCAACGGGCGTCTGACCGCGATGACGCACGACCTGCGCGCCGAGACCTCGCGCTACGAGACGTTCGCCGAACGAGGCGTCACCGTGCCGGGTCAGATGCTCTACACGACGCCCAACGTCAGTCAGACGTACCGGACGGTGCCACTCGATGTGAACACCCCGACGCCGATGCGGGGGCCCGGCTATTCCAGCGCCGCGTTCCCCATCGAGAGCGCCGTGGACGAACTCGCCCACGAACTCGGCATTGATCCGGTCGAGTTGAGGCAGCGCAATGAGCCGGAGAACGATCAGACCAGCGGGCGCCCGTTCTCCACCCGCCGGCTGCGCGAGTGCTACACGGTGGGCTCCCGCGAGTTCGGCTGGAGCAAGCGCGACCCCAAGCCGCGCTCCTCCCGCGACGGCGACTGGTTGATCGGCACCGGCATGGCCACCGCGCTCTACGACACGCTGCGACAGCCGGGCCAGGCCGACGTGCGGCTCGACGCCGACGGCACCGCAGTCGTCGAAACCGCGACGAGTGACATGGGGCCCGGTACCTACACGTCCATGACCCAGGTCGCCGCCGACGCACTCGGCCTGCCCGTCCGCAACGTCACCTTCCGGCTCGGCGACACGGACATGCCGCCGGCGCCCATCCACGGCGGATCGCTGACCATGGCCAGCGTCGGATCCACCGTGCAGGACGGCTGCGACAAGCTGCGCAAGCAAGCCATCAAACTCGCCGTCGAGGACGAGGACTCCCCCTTGTACGGTGCCGATGCCGGGGACATCGTCGTACGCGGCGGCCGCCTCCACGTGAAGGACAACCCGGCACTCGGGGAGACCTACCGGCAGCTGCTGTCCCGAAACGACCGGACACATCTCGAAGCCGCCGGCAGCTATACCCCCGGCCAGGCCCGTTCCTCCATGTACGCCTACGGCGCGGTGTTCGCCGAGGTCGCCGTCGACGCACGCCTCGGTCTCGTGCGAGTAAGGCGGATGCTCGGCGTGTTCGACGCCGGACGCATCATCAGCCCCAAACTGGCCGACAGCCAGGCGCTGGGCGCGATGGTCGGCGGCATCGGCGCCGCCCTCTTGGAACACACGGTCACCGACCACCGCGACGGCCGCATCGTCAACGCCAACCTGGCCGACTACCTGGTCCCCGTCAACGCCGACATCCCCGACCTCAAGGCCATCTACGTCGACGGCCGCGACGACGAAGCCGACCCGCTCGGCGTGAAAGGGCTCGGCGAGGTCGTGCTGGTCGGCGTGGCACCTGCTATCGCCAACGCCGTATTCCACGCCACCGGGCGACGCGTGCGCCAACTACCCATTACAGCCGAGTCGTTGATCTGAGAGTCGGCGACCGACGCCGGAAGTGTGGAGGGCGCCACCAGCTTGGGCGGCGCCCTCCACACTTCATACCAAGAGCGGACTACATCGTGAGCCGTTCATCGTGCACACGCTTTCGCGATACACCGACCCTGCGTAGAGTCGACCGGCTTGCGAGGACGGCTGGGTTGGGGCCGACGACGAAGACCGCGCCCTTCTCGACGGCCTCCGGCGAGAGCGCCGCCGACAGGTGCTCCTTGCGGAATCGTCCGACACGGGTGGTGACCCGCATGCGCCCGCCGGAGCCCTGCACGAATTCGTCCAGCACGTCACCGTAATAAGGGTCGTCGGGGCGCCGAACCGACCACAGCAGCTCGATGGGGCGCCGTTTGTGGTGTGCTGCGGCCAGGCTGAGCAGCGGGGCGATCCCGGCTCCCATCCCGAGCAGCACGAGCGGAGTACTGTCGTCGAGCTCTTGGACGATGGATTCGAAGCGGCCGAAGGATCCTTCGAGCCGGACCCGGGTCCCCACCTCCACATCGCCGATCTTCCGCGTGTAGTCGCCGTGCTGCCGGATGGTGAACGTCAATTCCTTCTGGCTGTCTCCCGTCACGGAGAACGGGTGCCATTCCTTCCCTATGACTTTCCTGCGCTCGAACCGCAGGAAGAAGAAGTCTCCGGGTCGAATGCGCGGATCCGGCCGGTCCAGGACCACTGTCACCACGCGTGTGGTGTCACCACGCGCGATGTTGCTGCGCACGGTTCCGGTGAGGTACCCGTCAGGAGATATCCACTTCTTCCAGATATACACACCCAACACGGCGACCGTGTAGAAGTCGAAGAGCACCATGAAGGCGAAGTGCTCGCTGACCCGGCCGAGCAGGTGGGCATGGAGCCAGATCGCGGCGAGGACGAGGAGATTCAGCCGGTGCACCCAGACCGACAACTGGCGCCGGACAACCTTCTCAAGGAGTGACTTCACACGGCTCACCAGCCGGGATCGGTCCACCAGCCACCCGCTGAGAAAGAAGACCGAGAAACACAGCAGCCCAAAAGAGCCGTACAGCGCCCACTCACCCAGGTCACGGGCGAGCGCGTTCGGGGCGTACGAATTCTGGCTGTGGATATAGGCGAGGACCAGCGCGAGAACACCGAGCATGCCGTGCAGTCCGTAAACGGCAGGCAATCCGACCCAGCGGTCCAGCCACCCGGGGCGCGCGCTGAGCAGAACCGCCAGCAGCCACCAGCAGTAGGCCACAAGACCCAGCACGATAATATTCTTGAGCCGATCCGGGTCGCGTGATTCCGTCTCGAAGAGGACGACGAGCGGCAGCGGAAAGACGATGGCGATGCTCCAGAATGCGAGCTTTCGCAGGAAACTCATCGACTCGCCCCCGCCTGCGCGACCCACATACTCGCGATCCTGATTCTCGGCGTCTGGTCCTGCCTGGACTCGTGGAAGTCGGTGACGCCGAGGACGACCATGACCGCCACCAAGGCAACGAGAAGGACGGCTATTTTCGCTTTACTTTTCACGGTCACCCAGTTCAGGACTTGTAACCCAGCGCGTCCAGCCAGGGATTCAGTTCGGATTCGACGGATTCCATGTCGTCACGGGAGATGGTGAAGGCGTTCTGGACGACGGTGGATTCCGTCAGGCCGTCGGTAATGTTCTCGACGGTATCCGCCAGCTCGTTTCCGCCGTGCACCGAGAAGAGAACGACCTTCTTCCCCTTCAGGTCCTGCTGCTCCAGGAATGAGTACATCGCCATCGGGAGGTCGTACCACCAGATCGGATAGCCGATGAACACGGCATCGTAGTCGTCGATGTTCTTCACGAGCTGCTTCAGCTTGGGCCGGGCGTTCTCCTTCTGCTGGGCCTCTGTGATGTCCAGCGTCTCCTCATGGGATTCGGGGAGGGGGTTGGCTGTCTCGATACGGAACAGGTCCCCGCCGGTGCGTCGCTGGATGAGCGTCGCCGTGTACTCGACGTTTCCGTAGACCTTTCCGCCCACCTCCGTACGGCTGTTGTCCAACTCTTCCGCGGAGTTCACGGATTCATCGGTGTACGGGTGGGAGAAGTACGTGACGAGCGTCCGGTCGCCCCGGGCCGGTGGGCTCTTCGCCACGGCTCCGCTGTCCGTGCCGCGCGCTCCGGTGCCGCCCTGCCCCATCAGGGAGCAGCCGGCGAGGCCGAGGCCCGCGGTTCCTGCGGCGAACAGTCCAAGAAAGGCCCGGCGAGAAGTGTCGGCCATGGGGATGTGACTCCGTGTCGTCGGCGTGATCGTCGCCGAGCGGAATTCCCACGCTTGGCTCACGCCTCATCCTGCGGGCCCGAAAGAGCGCGTGACAGACCGTGTTTTGCCGGGGAGTGGCGTTCCAGGGAGGGACAGGGCCTCCCAAAAAATCACGGTTCCTGCGGGTTTCGAAGCCGCTGGTCAACCGTCATCTCAGTCAACCGAACGCTTCCCCAAAGAAGGACAGCCGCGCGTAAGGACTTGGTAAAGGGTGGATCCCCGGAAAGCGCCGTCGTCGTGTGAGAATTGGGTGCATGGCAGGAAGTGAGAACGGACCCCGCAGTAGCGCCACCGAGCTGGGTAGGTACCTGCGGGCACGCCGCACGCAGACCACCCCGGAACAGGCGGGCCTCACTCTGGGAACCGGGCTCCGCCGCACTCCGGGACTGCGCCGCGAGGAACTCGCCACCCTCGCCGGCATCAGCATCGACTACTACGTCCGCATCGAACGCGGGAAAGAAACCCGGCCCAGCCCTTCCGTCCTGGACGCGCTCGCCCGTGCGCTGCATCTGACCGAAGCAGAGCACCAGCACCTGCGAGAACTCGCGGTGCGCGCCGCCCACTACGCACCCGACCCCGCACCGCAGCCCGGCCGGACCGTGCGCCCGCACCTGAAGTTGCTCCTCGAAACGATGCGCCCCAACCCGGCCTACATCGTCAGCCGCAGCATGGACTTCCTGGCCTCGAACCCCGGCGGACTCGCTCTGTACGCAGGCCTGGAGGACTGGCCCGCAACGGACCGCAACCTCGCCCGGTACCTCTTCCTGCACCCCGCGGCCCGCGAGCTCTTCCCCGACTGGGACAGTCTGGTGCGCAGCTGCGTCGCCCGCCTTCGCGCGCAGGCCGGCACCGCACCCGACGCCCCCGATCTGACCAACCTCGTGGGCGAACTACTGCTGAAGAGCCCCGACTTCGCCAAGCTCTGGGAGCGCTACGACGTCGGCGGGCACAAGTTCGCCACGAAGACCTTCCACCACCCTCGGGTCGGCACGATCAGCCTCACCTCTCAGTCCATGACACTGGAAGGCACCTCGGGTCAACGTCTTGGTGTCTACGTGGCGGAGCCCGGCTCGCCCGATCATGACGCACTTGCCCTGCTCGACATGACGGAGCCCCAAACGCCCCGAGGGGAAGACCCCTCGGTGTCTCCACAGCCGGGGCAGCGCCCCCGCCACTGATCAGCCAACCCCCTCCGGCTTCGCGCCGCGGCAATGACACCTGCCCAGCGGCGGTTTCAGGCGCCGTTCAGCACCTCATCACGCCCTCTGGCCGACGCCTCATTCGGAAAAGCTGGTGCACGGGCGTTGACACGCTCTGGCCCGCATCTCTACCTTCGGTCGCAGATACGGAACTGCGTTCTTATATACGAACTTCAGAATGTGGTTCAGGCGGCCTCCGACGACAGGCCCGCCCGAACGCATCAGCCGTCCGTCGCCGCGCGCACCACCAGCCAGCCCTTACGTCCCCCTCAACACCCGCGCGCCCGGCGGCTCCTGGACCGATGACGCAACAGAGCACGTATGAGTACCGCCGCCCTCGGTCGATGCGCCCTCACCGGCAATCGGCCTCCTGACGCCGCGACGACGTCGCGTCGACGACAGGGAGATGCAATGACGCACTCACACGAACAGACACCACCTCCGCCGACCGCCGGCGACGAACCCGCCGCGGGTCAAGAAGATAAGCCGGGTATGCGACGCGTCGCGACCGCGAGTTTCATCGGCACCGTCATCGAGTTCTACGACTTCGGCATCTACGGGACGGCCGCTGCGCTGGTCTTCCCCAAGGTG
>NZ_JBEOVM010000155.1:0-11778 GCF_040295505.1 Streptomyces sp. NPDC002790
GGCGCCGGGAGGGGGGTGCGCTGAGCCTCAGGCCGCCTGGTCGGCGGTGCGCTTGCGCATGCCGACGGCAGCTACGACTGCGCCGAGCAGAGCCATGACGGCCGAGAAGGTGAAGGTCGTCTGGTAGCTGCCGGTGTCCGGGGAAGCGCCCAGGATCAGGACGAGGACCGCGAGGCCGGCGGCGGAGAACACGTACTGAGTGGTGGTCAGCAGGGCTGCGCCCACTCCCTGGTTCTCAGCGGGGATCTCCGATGTGGCGGAGATGAACAGAGCGGGGAAGGCGATGCCGTTGCCCACGCCGGAGAGCAGCAGGCCGGGCAGCAGGCCGAGGGCAAAGCTGCCCTGGTGCACTCCGAGGGCGAGCAGAGCCAGGCCGATGCCCGCGATGACGAGGCCGGTGGCCACCATCGGGCGGGGGCCCCAGCGGGCGATGGACTTGTCCGTGATGATGTTGCCGACGATGACGGTGACGGTGAGCGGCAGGAAGGCGAGACCCGCGTTGAGCGGGCTGAAGCCGTGCTCGTTCTGCAGGAACATCGTCACGAGGAAGAACTCCACGCCGATGCTGAGGACGTAGCACGCGTCCACGAGGCAGGCGGTCATCAGGGAGCGGGTCTTCCACAATTGCCGTGCGATCAGCGGGTGTCGGCTGGTGCGTTCGCGCAGCACCCAGGCGGCACCGAGGACCACGAAGCCTCCGAGCCCGATCAAGGTGGAGGGTGCGCCGATGCCGACGTCACCGACCCGAGTGAGGCCGAGTACGAGCAGGAGGATCGCGCCGGTACCGAAGACGGCACTGAGCACGTTGAGAGGGGTGGCCGAGTCTTCGGTCCGCGGCCGCTTGGGGAGCAGGAAGGCGCCGAGCACGATCACCAGGACTACGAACGGGACGTTCACGAGGAACACCCACTGCCAGGAGATCGCGGTGAGCAGTCCGCCGAGGAGCACGCCGCCCACCAGGCCGACGGCGCCGACCGCGCCCCACACCGTCATGGCGCGGTTGCGCTTGGGTCCGACCGGGAAGATCTGCTGGATCAGTCCGAGCGTGGACGGGTCGAGCAGGCCCGCACCGATGCCCTGCAGCGCCCGAGCAATGATGAGCGTGGTGAAGTCGTCCGTGAGCGCGGCCGCGAGGGAGCTGATGCCGAACAGCGCGGTTGCGCCGAGGAACACCCTGCCGGCGCCGAAGCGGTCACCGATCCGGCCACCGCTGAGGAGGAACCCGGCAAAGAAGATCGCATAGCCGCTGACGACCCACTGCAAGGAACTCTCGGCGAGGCCGAGGTCGGTGCCGATGCTCGGCAGCGCCACGTAGACGATGGAGAAGTCGAGAGTGGCCAGGAACAGGCCGCAGCTCAGGACGGCGAGCGCCCAGATCTGCTTAGGGGTCATCTTCGCCGACGCGGAGTCCTCTGACGGCGGTGTGGGGGTATGCGATGAGCCGGTCGGTTCGGGCTGATCGCTGGATGCCAGGTCGTGTGTTTCTGTGGTCATTTCCATGTCCTTGCGGGGACGGACGGGTGGGGCGGCCATGGAGGTTGGCCGCTGGGACTTGAGGCCTTCGCGGTGATGGCCGTCAGGCCTTCAGGGCGGCGAGCACCCCGGCGAAGCTGTCGCAGCACCGCGTGCTGTGGGCGAGGAGTTCATGCCTGGAGCCGACTCCGTAGGTGACGGCGAGCGGCGTCATGCCGGCTGCCGCCGCCATCTGCATGTCGGTGACGGTGTCGCCGACGTACGTGCAGCGCTCGGGCAGCATGCCGAGCTCGCGAGCGGCCAGCAGCCCCATATCTGGAGCGGGCTTGCCCTGTTCGACCATGTCGTTGCCGATGACCGGGCCAAAGAAGGAGCGGATTCCGGTGGCCGCGAACAGCTTCTCCGCGCTGGCGGAGATCTTGGATGTCGCGACGGCAAGTCCAAAGCCCTGTTCCTGGAGGCTCTGCAGGCCTTCCGCGACCCCCGGGTACAGCAGCTCCGAACCGCGGGAGAGCACCTCGGTGTCGAACAGATCCCGGTAGCGGGCGACAGCGTCGGCCGTGGCCCTGTCCTCTACCAGACAGCCGATCAGGCTGGCGATCGAGGGCCCGAGCGGCTTGCCGATCGTCGGTGCCACCTGTTCAGGCGTGACAGCTACCCCCTGCTCGCCAACGACCCGAGTCAGGAGGCCGGCGATGGCCGTCGGGGTGTCGGCCAAGGTGCCGTCCAAGTCGAAGATGACGGCCCGCGTCACTTCCCTGCCTCCCGTTCGACCAAGCGGGCGTGGGCGACGGCCAGTTCACCGGCGAGCGACGCCGTACTGATGAGCACTGCGCGGTTGGCGGCCGAACTCTTACCTGCGGTCGCCCGGGAGACGGCCTTCATGAGGTACGGAGTGATGGCCGGGCCCCGCACTCCGTCCGCGTCGGCCTGCGTAAGTGCCGTACTGATGACCTGCTCCATCTGCTCGCCATCGAGCGCATCGGCCTCGGCGATGGGGTGCGTGACGAGAGCACCGCCCGGGAGGCCGGCGGCCCAATGCCCGTGGATCGCCGCGGCGATGGTGCCCAGGTCGTCGACGCGCTGCGGGTTGGCGAATCCCGAGGAACGGCAGTAGAACGCCGGGAAGTCGTCGCACTGGTAGCCCATTACAGGTACGCCGAGGGTCTCGAGGTACTCCAAGGTCAGGCCCAGGTCGAGCACGCTCTTTGCGCCGGCGCAGACCACCGCGACCTTGCTGCGGGTGAACTGCACGAGGTCGGCCGAGATGTCGAAGGTGTCGCCCGCGCCGCGGTGCACACCTCCGATGCCGGCGGTTGAGAACACACGGATGCCTGCCAGGTCAGCGGCGACCAGGGTGGATGCGACGGTCGTGGCGCCGAGACCGCCCCCGGCCAGTACTGGGCCGATGTCCCGGCTGCTGACCTTGGGTACGGAGTCGCTGGACGCGAACTCTTCGATGAGCCGCTCGTCCATGCCGACGACGAACCGCCCGCGGGCGAGCCCGATCGTGGCCGGTACGGCGCCGCTGTCGCGGACGGCCTTCTCGATGGCGGTGGCAGTCTCCACGTTGCCCGGGTAGGCCATGCCATGGGCAATGGCGGTGGATTCCAGGGCGACTACGGGCCTGCCGTCGGCTAGTGCGTCGGCCACTTCTTCACCGACATCAACCAGGTAATGCACTTCTCGCCTCCAACGGATTGATTCATGCGAGCGGAACGGAATTGATCCTGCAGCGCACCAGGCGAGAAATCCAGTTCTTTCGGTGGCGACAATTCGCCTGACGAGTCTTCGCCACTCCGAAGCGGTGGCGGCAATTCGCCTGGCGAGTTTTCGCCGCAGCGAAGCACAACCACGCCACCCCACCTGCACTTATGTGCAAACGAGAGGGAAACGGTCAAGGCCCCGACGAGTACCCGCCATAAACCCCCAGATCCCCTTCGGCGCGTGGTTTCATTCCACGACAAGGAAATTCACCACGGACCAACTCGAGATCCACTTCCCAGGCGAGGCAGGGAGGAAAAGACCATGAAGGAAAAGGGAACAGAAGGAAGTACCGAAGCCGCATCGGCAGGTGAAACGCTCAACCTTTCCCGGATACTGCGCACGCTTGAGGCAGCCGATCACGCGTTCTACGGCCACAAGAGCCGCACCGAACTGGCAAGCCTCGTGTGGCTTCTGCGCAGGGACCTGCGGGATGCCGTGGGCTGGCTCGGTGCGCCAGAGATCGGACGCCGCCCTCAGTCCAGAAGGCCCATCCCTTGAGCCTTGACGCCGGCCTCGAAGCGGCTGGCCGCCCCCAGGAGCTCCATCGCCCCTGCTACCAGCCGGCTCAGCGTGCGCGGGGAGATTCTCATCATGCGGGCGACCTTGTCGTCCTTCATCCCGGAACTCATCAGCTGCAGCGCACAGACCTGCTGGGCGGAAAGACCGTGCCGGAGTCCGCCCGCGGCACCTTCGACCCCGACACGCTTGGCCGAACTCCACAGGTGATCGAATACCTCGATCAGCACTTCCGCGGCAGCTGGGGTTCGAAACACCTGTCCCCGGCCGCCGCCGGAGGCCAGGTAGACGGCTTCCCGGTCGACCACCGCCGCGAACGCCATTCCCACCGGCACGACGCGGCACTGTGCTCCTGCCGTCCGCGCGCGCTTCATGTGGGCGTCCAGCTCCAAGGGGGACGCCGCATCCTGCGGGTACAGCGATCGCACCAAAACACCGGCTCTGGCGAGGTCCCGATACCACCCCTCGGCCTCACCGAGTCGACCCAAGCCGGACCCGGGGGCGAATGTCAGCCGGACTTCACGGCGAGCATGCCGCACGACCCAACCACCACTGGGGGCACCTCTCCCGGCACTGGGCGCCAGACTCCGTGGCCTTGCAGGCGGAAGGGACCCCATGCGGCAGTCCTGCGTGCGGGCACCTTCACCATGCACCACGGCCTGCCGCAAAGGCCGACCGCGACCATCCAACTGATCCCCGACCAAGTGCCGGATTTGAACGAGCGCGGCCTCTACAGCGTCGAGCCGGGCGTCTCGTCCCTCCACCGTCTTCATTCGGTAACCCACGCTCCCCTCCCTGCCTCAGGTGCCTCTGCGGCACACGGCCGGGACGGGCACACGTCTGTCCACGCCCGCGAACCATTAGAGCCAAGCGGGCATGCACTCCACCATAACAAAAAACATAACACCTTTTATGTTGTGGGAGACTGTCCTGCAGCATCAACCCAAGGAGGACTCATGCCCGTTGTCACCGTCGACTGGTGGACCGGCCGCTCGGAGAACGACCGCGCCCGCACCGTTGAACGCGTTACTCAGGCGGTGGCCGAAGGCGCCCACTGCCCGCCCGAAGCGGTCACCGTGATCTTGCGTGAGGTCGAACCTTCCCACTGGGGCAAGGGTGGCGAACTGGCCTCCTCGTCCGCACGCTAGGCGGAGTGAAGGAGCGTTCGATGCGGCAACAGCCGCGGGCCGCCCGCACCCGGGAGACCGTCCTGCGGGCGGCCGCCGCCGAGTTCGCCCGACATGGATACGCAGGTGCGTCGCTGGCCCGCATCGCGGCCCGCGCCGACGTCAGCCTCGGCGCCCTGACGTTCCACTTCTCAAGCAAGGCGGAGCTGGTACAGGACGTATTGCGCGAGGGGTGCCGTGTGACGGCATCTGCGGTCGAGGCTTCCAGGGACCTGGAAGGCAAGAAGGCCGGCCCCCTCCAGGAGCTCATCGACCTCAGCCATCGGCTGGTGTCACTGCTCGCCCGTGACGGTCCACCCCTGGCCGCCTACCGGCTCGGACAGCAAGCCAGTTGGGAAGCCCCGGCCAGGAACGGACCCTACGACTGGTACGCGCAGTGGCTTCCCCACGTCCGGCGCCTCGCAGAGCAGGCGGATCACACAGGGTGGCTACGCCCCTGTTTTCGCGCCGAACATGTCACAGGACTGATGACCTACCTCGTCCCGGGTCCCGCCCTGATGGCGCCGCCCGAAGCACGTCGAGGCCGAACACCTACGGCATCAACAGCTCGCCAACGCCTCACCCTGGCCTGGCAGTTGGTCCTGCCTACGCTAACGGCATGTGACGACCGACAGGAGTCTTTGAACCCTGCCGGGCCGAGCATCGCCTGAGTGCACAGAGTCCGGCCCCGCTCCCGCCGCAAACGTCGGGCCAGGGCGGGCGTCACTCCTGCCCGGCGGGAACCAGACGAATGTGGCGAGAACTCGCCACGGCACTGCCACTGTGCCAGGGACTCCAGAAAATAAGTTGTACTCTTTTTCTTTGTCCCATCAGGCACGAACCGCGATACGCC
The DNA here is from genome assembly GCF_040295505.1 of Streptomyces sp. NPDC002790. Classification (NCBI taxonomy): domain Bacteria; kingdom Bacillati; phylum Actinomycetota; class Actinomycetes; order Kitasatosporales; family Streptomycetaceae; genus Streptomyces; species Streptomyces sp. NPDC002790. The sequence continues at coordinate 5,776 of NZ_JBEOVM010000155.1, forward strand.
CCGGGGCCACCAATCCGCACAAGCAAGGTGGGGCGTCCATGGGACGGAAGAGTTCTCCCGGAACGAGCGCCACGGCGCGGGAAGCGAAGGTCAGGTATGCCCAGTCCCAAACAGGATCGGGCGGTCCGCACCAAGCAGGCCATCCTGCGTGCCGCTGCGGAGGTCGTGAATGAGCAAGGCTTCGGCAATGCAGGCATCGCGAAGATCGCCGAGCGTGCGGGCACCACAACCGGCTCGATCTACTTCCATTTCCGGGCCAAAGAAGGCCTGATGAGCGCGATCATGAATGCCCAGCCGCAGACGATCGTGTCGCAGCTCAACGCCGCCGGTCTGCAACGGCTCGTTGACATCACTCTGGTGTGGTGCCAACAGCTGCGCACCGACCCGATGCTGCGGGCTGGTGTGCGTATGGCCGTGGAACAGGGCGCTTTCGGGCTCCAGGACGATACGTCGTTCCACGAGTGGCAGACGATCATGGAGGAGTGTCTGCGCGAGGCGCGGGCCTGCGGCGAGCTCCAGGAGCACGTCGACCCTGCAGAGATTGCCGAGCTGGTGGTCGGCGCGTGCACGGGCAGCCAGCTGCACTCGAAGCTAAGCAGCCAGCACGAGGACTTGACTGTCCGAGTAGTTCGGCTGTGGCGCTATCTGCTGCCGAGTATCGCTATGCCCGGGGTTGCAGGGCGGATCGAACTACACCTGGACCGGGGGCCATCAGCCGGTGAGTAGCGGCCGCAGGTCACCCCTGCGGCCAAGGCCTGTCGGAGTCCAGCATGCACGAGTCGTTGGCCCTCACCTGCGAGACACCGCCGAGGCAGATTCAGGTCTCAGATGGCGGTCCATCCGCCGTCGACGGCCATGGCTGAACCGGTGACGAACGAAGATCGGTCGCTGGAAAGCCAGACAGCGGCCTGTGCCACTTCACGCGGATGTGCCATGCGCTTCTGGATTGGCCGTGCCGTGAAGCTGTCTTCCAACGCCGGCGTTCTCTCCAGGACCTCATCCATGAGTTCCGTGCGCGTATTCCCCACCAGCAGAGCATTGACTCGGATCCCCTGCTCCCCGTACTCGAGGGCAGCCGCCTTGGTCAGGCCGAGCACCGCGTGCTTGGCCGCCACATAAGGGGCCGCTGCTCCGGTCGCCAACACCCCTGCCGTACTCGAGGTGTTCACCACGGAGCCGCCGCAACTGCTAGCCAGCATGGCAGGCACCTGCTGACGCAGACAGTTCCACACTCCTCGCACGTTCACGTCCATGATCGTGTCAAAGTGCTCGTCCTCGAGTTCGTGGAGCGGCTTGCCGGCTACAGCCCATCCGGCGTTGTTAAAGGCTGTGTCCAGATGACCGAACTTCTTGAGGGCCCGCTCGACAGCCTGCTGCACGTCTCGAGCCACGGTCACGTCTCCTGGACATATCTCCGCGCGGCCTCCTGCTTCCTGAATCTCCTGCTGCAGGGCGCGGAGCCTGCCTTCACGGCGGGCCATGAGCAGCACGGCAGCTCCCTCCTCTGCGTACAGGCGAGCAGCGGCCGCGCCGATACCGCTGGACGCTCCTGTGATCATGACTACCTTGCCGTTCAGCAACGTTCTCTCCTGCTCGTGGTGCAGTGGTGGCACATGCGGTGCGGAAGTAGGGTCTGGAGAAATCAGGCAAACGCGGCGGAGTGGTCCCGCGCCCACTGGGCATAACTTGCCGGCGCCTGTCCGGTGAGCTGCTCGACACTGGCGGTGACCCGCTCCTTGGCTCCGGCCGCTTGCCGCCGCGCGCTGTCCAGAAGGGCGTTCGCCATCGGTGCGTTGTAGCGCTTGCACCATGCGGAGAATGCCTGTTCCTCTGTAAGTTCCTCGAAGTCGATGCGGCGGTCCAGGACTTGGGACAGGCAACGAGTCTGGTCGAGGGCGGACATGGCATGCGGCCCGCTGAACGAGTAGGCCTGCTGGTGGTGCCCTGGCGTAGTGAGCACGTGCGCAGCAGCGCGGGCGATGTCGCGTGGATCGATGCACGCGTTGGGCGAGGTGCCGTACAGCGCACGGACGACGCCGTGTGACTTGATCGTCGCGGCCCAGCTCAAGGTGTTGGTCATGTAGGCCCGGGGCCGCAACAGTGTCCAGTCGAGGCCGGCGGACCGGACCAGCTCTTCGCTCTCACGTTGCCTGCGGGTGATGAGGTCCTGAGCCCGGGGGTCGGTGACGGCCATAGCCGACAGCTTGACCACCCGGGGGACTCCCGCTTCCCGCGCCGCGGCGAGGAGGTTCCTGTCATGGTCGGGCTGCAGCGGGTCGCTGGTGATCGCGAAGAGAGCATCTGCACCACGCAGGGCCTCGACAAGGGTTTGCGGGACAGCACAGTCGGCGGCGACGAGTTTCCCTGCGGTGCCACGCTGCGCAGCGCGTATCGGGTCCCTGGTCAGGGACCGCACGTGGCAGATCGGGGCCAGGCGGGCAACGGTTTCCCTTCCCACCGTCCCGGTCGCGCCGGTCACCGCAATGCAGAGGGGAAGTCGGCTTGGGGACACGCCGGTCACGACACCTGCCCCCGCTGCGGGTTCAGGTCAACGCGCTGCACGACATCCGGCTTGGCGATGCTGGGCAGCAGGTAGCGCCACATGCGGACCACCCGCTGGGGGAGGTCCGCACGCCCGCTCGCGAGATGCGAATGGATCTGTCCGCCGGTGCAGGTGCTGACGACGATCTCTGCGATCTCCTCGGGAACCGCATGCTCAAGCAACTCCCCCGCATCACGGGCCTGGAGAAGGCATTCCTCCATGATGCGCTGCCAGTCCCGGAAGGACGTGTCGTCCTGCAGACCGAAGGCGCCCTGCTCCACGGCAAGACGGACCCCGGCCCGCAGCAGCGGGTCGACCTGGATCTGCCAGCACCAGACGAGAGTAATGTCCACCAACTGCTGCACGCCAGACGACTCGAGCCGCGGCCGGATTGTCTCCGGCTGCGCGTTGATCACAGCTTGCAGCAGGCCTTCCTTGGATTGGAAGTGGAAGTAGATGGCGCCGGTGGTGGTACCGGCCCGTTCGGCGATCTTGACGATGCTCGCACCGAAGCCCTGCTCGTCGAAGACTTCAGCAGCGGCGCGCAGCACCGTCTCCTTGGTGCGCACGGCTCGATCCTGCTTGGGCCTGACCATTCCCAACTCCCCTTACGGTAACCCGCGTTGTGGCGCAGCTGTCGAGCAGCGGCCAGTGCTGCACCTCGACCGCGCCGCAGTGTCCAGCCTTCGGACCCTCCCTCGACAAAGAAAAAGAATAGCATTTATTTTATTGGCACGACCGGGCGCCGCCTCAGGTCGTACATCATTCATCGTTCCAGGGGAGAGAACTCATGGATGTCGCTGACCGCCGCACGCTGACCGCTCTGCCGCAGCAACTCACCACGCCCATAGCCAGGGAGTATGTCCACCGAAGAGCCTTCTCCGAAGTCTTCCTCACCGGCTGGGACCGGGTCGGCCAGGACACGTTCACCGTCGGCGCCCAATGGCCCCGCCGCCACAGCTTCTACACGGCCCCCTCCGAACTTCACGATCCTCTGCTGCTGTGCGAGACCGTCAGACAGGCACTGCCACTGCTCTCACACGCCGCCTATGACCTGCCCTTCGGCCACAAACTGACCTGGGAGCGCTTCAGCTACACCGTGATCCCTGCCTTCATGAGCATCGGCACGGCCCCCACCGAGATCGAACTCCGCGTCACCTGCTCCGAGCTCAAGGTGCGCGGGTCAACGCCAGCTTCCATGACAATGGACTTCGAGATCCTTCGAGACGGGCTCCCACTGGGCTCGGCCACCACGCGATTCCACTGCCACTCCCCCGCCGTCTACCGCAGACTGCGCGGGGCCTACGGCGACCTCGAGTACGCCCTCGCCCAGGCCCTCACCCCGCCCCCACCACTTTTTCCCTGGGCCACGGGGCGCCAACTTCCCCAGGACGTCGTCCTCGGAGCCTCGGCCGACGCGCTCAGCTGGCCTCTGCGCGCAGACCTGAGCCACCCCATCCTCTTTGACCACCCGGTCGACCACGCCCCCGGCGCACTCCTTCTCGAGGCCACCCGTCAAGCGGCCCAGGCCGCCCACCCTCTGTGCACGGCATACCCGACGGCCATGGACATCAGGTTCGACCGCTTCGTCGAGTTCGACAGCGAATGCCGCGTAGAGGCATCCACCCTCACCGCTACAGCCCCCGACCAGATGCGGGTGGCCATCAACGCCGTCCAGCTCGGGCGGACGGCCTTCACTGCAGAGGTGACTGGACAGGCCGTCACCGCGCCCTGACGTCAGGGCCTCCGGGAAGCCTCGCCGACACGCTTCCGGGCCGGGCACGGGCACACGTCTGCCCGCCGCAGGATGCTGCCCCGCCGAGCGGCGTAGCCAGTCTGCGGTGTGGAACGCGCGGAAATCTGCTCGGGCCGTGCACCCGCTGTGGGCGAGTGCTCCCTGAGCAAGGGGCAGACCATCGCGCAAGTCTCCCTGATGAACGGGCAGTTCAACCGAGGAGAACGCGATGGCCTTGCCCCCCCCGTCCGACCTGACGCGACTACTGGAGTCGACACACGGCCGACGGAACCGAAACGGTCAAGGTGCTGTGCGAGCGCGTCGTGAAAGAAGCTGGAGGTGTTCAAGACCCCCGGGAAGGGCACTCCCCCAGCTGGAGCGAAGAGTGGGAGCCGTCGTCACCGGTGGCCACTCTCAGCGGCGGTTTCTGGCAGGGCGTGGTGGGTGAGGGACCGGTTCCAGCGTGCTTCGAGTCCGTTGAGGAGGCGGGCGTCGACGGTGTTGGCGACGTGGGCGTGGACGTCGTCGATTCCTTTGAGGGGGTGGCCCAGGCGGCGGGCCTGGGCGACGTCGGGGATGTTGTCTTCGATGAGCCAGGTCTTGTGGGTGTGGCGGAGATTGTGGAACGTCAGGCCGGGCTTGAGCGGGGGCCAGGTGGTGGTGTCGGGGAGGGTGGTGCCGCGGGTGGCGGGGGCCCAGAGGCGGCGGGAGAAGGTGGAGCGGCGCAGGTTGTTGCCCTTGCGGCTGGTGAAGAGCGTGGCGTGGGTGTGGCGGGTCTGGTCTTGGATGAGGAGGGTGTTGAGGAAGGGCGGGAGGGTGACGGTGCGGACGGAGGCGCCGGTTTTCGGGGGTCCGTAGGAGTGGCGGCCGTCGACTTCCAGGAGGTTGCCGGACGTGCGGTGGACGGTGAGGGTGGCGGCTTGGTGGTCGTGGGCGGTTCGTTGGAGGGCGGCGAGTTCGCCCCATCGCAGGCCGGTGTAGGCGGCGGTGATGATGAGGAGACCTTGGGTGGGGCCGGCGAGGTGGGTGATGCGGCGGGCGAGGGCGATGACTTCGTGTTCGGTGGCCCACATCTGGTCTTCGGTGTGGTGGTCGCGTTCGCGGCCGCGGCGGCGTGGGAGGTGGATGGGGTTGGTGGTGAGGTGTCCTTCGATGACGGCGGCCGCGCAGATCAGGGCGAGGAGTTTGCCGATGGAGGTGACGGTGGCGCGGGCGTAGCGCAGGCTGAGGGGGGTCTGCTGCACGATCGGGTGGCATCTTGACCTGCCCCATGTTCTGGGTTCCGGCTGCGGTGGCTAACTGGCGTCGTGGTTATGCGCTCACGTACAGCGGAGGTATGGGTGAGTCGCCACTTCAGCCCATTCAGCCCGCCCCGCAGCCGACAACTCCGCGCCCAACTTCCATCAGCTGCGCACAGCCGCTACGAGCGGCCGCCCACATCTGCGACCCGCATCGGGTCGCTCCCGGCATCCCCCACCGTCCGCGAACCGCTCCCACCCGCGTTCAACCTCTCCATGAATCCCGCAACGGCGTCCGCAAAAAACCGGCATAACCGACGAAGCGAATCGGAACTGGGGTCAAGATTTCGCATGCCCCCATACCCCGGCCGCCGGCCAAGGGGTCGCCGCTCCCACCGCGCTCCCGACCCCAGCCCCCCCCATGGGAGCAACCCCCACCACCGACACCACCGCCCCCCCCAGAAAAACACACCACCCCCACCACGCGA
>NZ_JBEOVM010000156.1:0-11665 GCF_040295505.1 Streptomyces sp. NPDC002790
TGTCCCGTGCGGCGCCGCTACTCGGCGACCCCGTACATCCGGTCCCCGGCGTCGCCGAGGCCCGGGACGATGTACCCGTGCTCGTTGAGCCGCTCGTCGACCGAGGCCGTCACGACGGTGACCGGCGTGCCGGCCAGCTCGCGCTCCATGATCTCGACGCCCTCGGGGGCGGCGAGCAGCACCACGGCCGTGACGTCGTCGGCGCCGCGCTTGATCAGTTCCTGGATCGCCGCGACGAGCGTGCCGCCCGTGGCCAGCATCGGGTCCAGGACGTACACCTGGCGCCCGGAGAGGTCGTCCGGCATCCGCGTCGCGTACGTCGCGGGCTGCAGCGTCTCCTCGTTGCGGACCATGCCGAGGAAGCCCACCTCAGCGGTCGGCAGCAGCCGCACCATGCCGTCGAGCATGCCGAGGCCCGCGCGCAGGATCGGCACCACCAGCGGGCGCGGGTACGACAGCTTGACGCCGGTCGTCCGCGAGACGGGGGTGTCGATGTCGACCTGCTCCGTGCGCACGTCCCGGGTCGCCTCATAGGCGAGCAGGGTGACCAGCTCGTCGGCCAGGCGCCGGAAGGTCGGGGAGTCGGTGCGCTGGTCGCGCAGCGTGGTGAGCTTGTGCGCCACCAAAGGGTGGTCGACGACGTGGATCCGCATGTCCTCAACAGTAACCGGGCCACAGGGCCGCGGCTGCCCCGCGCGGTGGCATCAATGACCGGTGCGGAGGGAAGGTGGAAGGGACTCGCCGACTGGCGCCGACTGCGCCGACCGGGCGGACTGGGGTGGTGTGGCCGATGGCGGACGGGAAGCGTCGGGAGCGGCCCGAGCACGGGCCGGGCGGGAGCGGGGCCGGGCCCGAGCCGGAGACGGAGCCGGATTCCGGGCCGGAGACGGACGCCGCGCGCAGGCGCAGGCGGGCCCTGTTCCTGCGGGAACTGACCGAGGCGCGGGAGCTGCGCGCCAGGGTCCAGCCGCGCCGCGCCCGGGCCGCACGGATGCGTCAGCAGATGCGGATGCGCACGTTTCGCTGGTGACGGGGCCCGCCGATCCGCCCCCGACCCCCGTCTCGCGGGACCCCGCGGAAGACGCGCCACAAACACAGCGCGCGGAAGACCTCTCTTGGAGCCGGACTTTCTGCCACGATTCCGAGTGGGCGGGGCTTGAACTGCACTCCCCGCCTCCTGACCGGCACACCTGAGACAAGTGGGAGAGTCACGGTGTACTTCGCCGCACTGCTCGCGCGCACCGAAGACGGGTGGGAAGCGAGCGACACAGAGCTCGACGACGTGGAGACCCTGTCGGACCTGGCCGACCTGGCCCGCGAGGCGTTGGCCGAGGCCGGCGCCGAGGACGACACGATCCTCGTCTTCATCGAACAGGAGGACGCCTGGTTCGGCGTCGTCCGCATCGACGGCGAGGAGGACCCTCGCATCTACGTCTCCGACGCAGCCGCTGCCGCCCGCAGCAGCTACGGCGAGATCCTGCTCACCGACGAACTGCTCGGCAAGGCTCCGGACGGTTTGGACGCCGTCGCCGTCGACGAACTGGACGCCCTGGACCTGGACGGGACGGAGGACGGCGAACCGGACGACGAGGAGGCGTCCGGGGACGAGGACGAGGACACCGGAGCCGAGGCGGTGCCGCCCGGCCCGCTCGGCGACAGCGCGGTCCTGGCCGACCTGGGCGTCCCCGAGAAGGATCTGCTCACCCTCGACGGGGCGGACGCGCTGAGCGAGATCGCCGACGCCCTGGGGGCATCGGAGGTCCTGGAGACGGTGCGCTGACCGCCGCGGCGATAGATTCCTCGCCGTGACACCCTCCGACGCCGCTCCCGCCCCCGATCCCGTACGAGACCCCTGGAAGCCGCCGATGCGGCAGGCCCTGGCCGAGGCCGGGCTCGCCGCGGCGGCCGGTGATGTGCCCGTCGGCGCCGTCGTGCTGGCGCCGGACGGGACCACCGTGCTCGCGCGGGCGCACAACGAGCGCGAGCTGACGGGGGACCCGACCGCGCACGCCGAGGTGCTGGCGCTGCGGCGGGCCGCGCAAGAGGTGGGCGAGTGGCGGCTGACCGGCTGCACGCTCGTCGTCACCCTGGAGCCGTGCACCATGTGCGCGGGCGCGCTCGTGCAGTCCCGCGTCGACCGGGTCGTCTACGGGGCCCGCGACGACAAGGCGGGGGCGGCCGGTTCGCTGTGGGACGTGATCCGCGACCGGCGGCTCAACCACAGGCCCGAAGTGATCTCCGCGGTACTCGCCGAAGAATGTGCGATCCAGCTCACCCGTTTCTTCAGGGATACGGATTTCGGAGCACGGCCCCCCATGGGCTAGAGTTCCTCTCGGTAGCGTGTCCGAGCGGCCGAAGGAGCTCGCCTCGAAAGCGAGTGTGGGGAGACTCACCGTGGGTTCAAATCCCACCGCTACCGCCGTTCGAAGGGGCGGATCCGATCGCGGATCCGCCCCTTCGCTTTGCCCGCTGGGCCGGTCGGTCGGCACCCGCGCATACGAAGAGCCCCGGCGCCTGACCAGAGGCGCCGGGGCTCAGCCGTCCCGTTCGGGTCGGGGGGAGCGGCAATCGGGGGGACAAGCCGCTCCCCCCGGTGAGGACGATCTCCCGTAGTCCGCGCCGCTTCTGGGGGGAAGCCGCGGCGCGGACCCCGCAGTCGGGGTCACGTCCCAGCCCATCGGATTCCTGCCAGACCCTCCGGGCTCGTCACCAATACTGCCCCTTTGTGGGGGTGCGGGACGTCGGCAAAGGACCCATAACCGGAGGCCGTTGGTCCTTAAAGGTCGCGTCGGTGATCGTCCGCGTTAGACTCACCGCCGTTCGACAGGGGTCGGACGGGGACCGGACACGGGTACGGGGAGGCAACGTGGTGCAGTCGAAGAAAATAGCGCTCTTCGTCGGGGTGGTCTTCGTGCTCTACGTGATCATCACCGACCCCTCCAAGGCGGCCGATTACGTCCAGATAGGGTTCGAAGGCGTATCGTCCGCCGCCCAGTCCGTGGGTGACTTCATGACCTGGGTCGTCAACGGCGGGAAGTAGGCGGGAAGTAACGGTCCGGCAGACCGGCCGTCAGCACCTCAGGAGCGCCCCGTGATCCGCCATCTGGTCCTTTTCAAGCTCAACGACGGTGTGAGCCGTGACGAACCGCGCGTGGCCGAGGGCGTCGAGGCCTTCCGCGCGCTGGGTGCGAAGATCCCCGAGCTGACGTTCTGGGAGTGCGGCTGGAACATCACCGACCGGCCGATCGCCCACGACTTCGCGATCAATTCGGCCGTCGAGGACACCGATGCCCTGAAGCGGTACCTCGAGCACCCCGCCCACCAGGAGGGCGTCGCGATGTGGCGCGAGTTCGCCACGTGGGTGATCGCGGACTACGAGTTCTGAGGCGCACCCTCCGGACCGTCACTCGTTCGAGAAGCCTCTCACCGGAACGGTGAGGGGCTTTCGTGCGTCCTGAACCCGTCCTGAACCCCCGCCGATGCCCCAACTGAGGCTTCAACACGGAGTTATGCGGTGCTTGCACACAGTGCACATGTCTTGTGATGCTATGACCGCTTTTGACCGATGAGTTGACGGAAACAGAGGTGGAGTTGACCGTGCCGGCCAGTACTGCGCCTCAAGAAGCACCGCCCGCGCCCGAAGCGCCGCCCGCGCCCACGAAGAGCCGGGGCGCCGACGCCCGCGCGCTGACCCAGGTCCTCTTCGCGCAGATCAAGGACCTCCCGCCGGGCAGCCCCGAGCACTCCAGGGTGCGCGGCGCCCTGATCGAGGCGAACCTGCCGCTGGTGCGGTACGCGGCGGCCCGCTTCCGCAGCCGCAACGAGCCGATGGAGGACGTCGTCCAGGTCGGCACCATCGGCCTGATCAACGCCATCGACCGCTTCGACCCGGAGCGCGGCGTCCAGTTCCCGACCTTCGCGATGCCCACGGTCGTCGGCGAGATCAAGCGGTACTTCCGCGACAACGTCCGCACCGTGCACGTGCCGCGCCGCCTCCACGAGCTGTGGGTGCAGGTCACCGGCGCCACCGAGGACCTGACGACGGCCTTCGGACGCTCCCCGACCACCGCCGAGATCGCCGAGCGGCTGCGGATCGGCGAGGACGAGGTGCTCGCCTGCATCGAGGCCGGCCGCTCGTACCACGCGACGTCCCTGGAGGCCGCACAGGAGGGCGACGGGATGCCGGGCCTGCTCGACCGGCTCGGCTACGAGGACCCGGAGCTGGACGGCGTCGAGCACCGCGATCTCGTACGGCACCTCCTCGTGCAGCTGCCCGAGCGGGAGCAACGGATCCTTTTGCTCCGCTACTACAGCAATCTGACGCAATCTCAGATCAGCGCCGAGCTGGGTGTCTCGCAGATGCACGTGTCAAGACTCCTCGCCCGCAGCTTCGCTCGACTTCGGTCCGCAAACAGGATCGATTCCTAGCTCGAACGGGTAGAGAAGACCCGCGGGGCATTTCCCGCGGGAATCCGCGCCATCTCCCGCCACACCCCTTGCTTCCTGCGTCGATCCATCCCATACATGTCGACATGTCACTACAGCGTGTTGCCGACATGTGACATTCTGCTGGAACGGCGTTTGGCGCAGCCCCTCGTCCGGTATTCAGGTGGAGGCTGCGCTCTTACCTGACGGGAGCGTCCGCCGCGACCGTCCGCGACCTCAAGGGGGTGGCATGTCCGCAGACCAGGGCAGCTCGAAGGTGCTCACGCTCACGCCCGGCGCACCCGCCGCGACCGATGACCTGAGCGAGCAGACGCCTGCCGCGCTGATCGACGCTCCTGTTCCCGCTTCGGTTCCGGCGCAGGCCGCCGGGGACCGCGAGGTGTCCGTGACACCTCCGACAAGCGGGTCCATCGACACCCGAACCTTGTCCCGTTCCCTGTTCCTGCGTCTTGCCACGCTCGACGAGCACAGCCCGGAGCGGGCGTACGTCCGCGACACGCTGATCGAGCTGAACCTGCCGCTGGTGCGGTACGCGGCGGCCCGCTTCCGCAGTCGCAACGAGCCGATGGAGGACATCGTCCAGGTCGGAACGATCGGCCTGATCAAGGCGATCGACCGTTTCGACTGCGAACGGGGCGTGGAGTTCCCGACGTTCGCGATGCCGACGGTCGTCGGTGAGATCAAGCGGTTCTTCCGGGACACCTCGTGGTCGGTGCGCGTGCCGCGCCGCCTCCAGGAGCTGCGGCTCGCCCTGACCAAGGCCAGCGACGAGCTCGCGCAGAAGCTGGACCGCTCGCCGACCGTCCCGGAGCTCGCCGTGGTGCTCGGCGTCTCCGAGGAGGACGTGGTCGACGGCCTCGCGGTGGGCAACGCGTACACGGCGTCCTCGCTGGACTCGCCCGCGCCCGAGGACGACGGCGGCGAGGGCTCCCTCGCGGACCGGCTCGGCTACGAGGACACGGCCCTTGAGGGCGTCGAGTACCGCGAGTCGCTCAAGCCCCTGCTCGCCAAGCTGCCGCCGCGCGAGCGCCAGATCATCATGCTCCGGTTCTTCGCGAACATGACGCAGTCGCAGATCGGCGAGGAGGTCGGCATCTCCCAGATGCACGTGTCCCGGCTGCTCACGCGGACGCTGTCGCAGCTGCGGGAAGGTCTGATCGCCGACTGATAGCCGACTGGGCGAAGGCGCTGCATGGGGCGGGTCCGGTGTCCGGGCCCGCCCCGCCGCATGTGTGGCCAACCATCACAACCGCCCCACGGGGTTCCTAATTGACGGGCCGTCAGACACACTGGCGCGATGCTGCGGACTTGGTTGCTCGGTCACAGGAAGGTCGCCGTGGGGGCCGCTTCGGTCGCCGCGGTGTGCGTGAGCGCGGGCGCCGTCGTCGCCCTCGACGGTGACGGCGGTCCCGATCCGTACGTGGCCGTGGGCGCGGCAGGAGCGGCGCCCACGGGACCGGGCGACCGGGTCGCGCCCCACGGCAAGGTGGAGCTCGTACCGCTGGACCCACCAGAGACGGGCAGCCCTGGCGCCTCTGGCTCCTCGGGGAAGGGCGGGACGGGCAAGGCCGCGGAAGACGGTCCGGACGCGGGCGGCGCCCCTCCAGCCCGGGAGGTCCCCGGCGAGTCCCCCGGCGGCGATGGCACAACACCCGCCACAGAGAAGCCCCCCGGCAACTCTGGCAGCGCCGGCGGCTCCGGGAGCGCCGAGAGGTCCGGCGCCGCCTCCGACCGCGGCGACACGCCCTCCTCGTCCCCCTCGGGCCCCGCCCTGCTCAAGGTCGGCGACCCCGTGCTCAAGGACGCCGACAAGCGCTGGTGCCAGGACGTGACGCTGGCGCTGCACAACTCCGGTGGCAGCGCGGTGCGTTCGGGCAAGGTGACCTTCGAGACGCACGTGCTGGGGGCCCTGGGTGTCGACTGGGCGACCGTCGACGTCACAAAGAAGCTCCCCGCGCCCCTCGGGGCCGGGGAGAAGAAGCGGAAGACGTGGACGGTGTGCGTCGACCAGTGGCGCGTCCCGCTCGGCATGCGGCTCGAGACCAAGGACGTCGACGTCGACTGGAAGTGAACTGCCTCGCCGGACCGGCCCCGGAGGTGAACTGCCTCCGGGGGCCGACTACTTGAGTGCCAGCCAGGCCACGCCCGCCACCACCACGATCGCGAGCACGATGCCGATGATCAGGCCGGCGCTCGGCCCGGACTTCGCGGCGGCCTGCTGTCGGCCGGGTCCTGCGGGAGGCTGTTCGTCGACGAAGGCGCGGAACATCTGGGTGTTGCCCGCGGGGTCGTTAGTGCCCTGGGGGCCGGGGCCTTGGGGGTTGTTAGCCATGGGGCAGGACCCTAGCGAATTGCCGTGAAGGACGCCACAGCCCGCGCGCAGGGCGCCTGAGCTGCGACTTTACTGATTTGCACTCGTTCTTTGCCGCGATTTTATCCGCGACCACCCCCTTTCGTTTGCCTGTGGCAACCAACTGCTTCTATGGTTGCCCTAAGCAACAAATAAAGATCTTTTGGTCAGGAGGTGCCGTGGCCGCACAACGTCACTACGACGAGCTGGCGCGACAAATGAGTGCCTTCGGAGCCGTCAAGAGGGACATGGCGCGGATCCTCCCGCCCGACTGTCCGACCGGTTCGGCCGCGGTGATCACGCTGCTCAAGCGCTACGGCGACATGCGGATGAGCCGCATGGCCGAGCTGCTCGCCGTGGACGTGTCCGTGGCCAGCCGGCACGTGGCACACGTCGCGGACCGCGGTTGGATCGAGCGTCATCCCGACCCCGCCGACAAGCGTTCGCGCATCCTCAGCCTCACCGAAAAGGGCTCGAAGCAGATGGAGGTGCTCAATGAACGGAGCACCCAACTGCTCGCCGACCGGCTGAGCGACTGGTCCGACGACGAGGTCGATCAATTGATCGTCCTCATGACACGACTGCGCGAGAGCTTCGGTGACTGCCGCACGACGGGGTCCCGAACGACGGTTCCGCAGGCCGCCACTGAGCCGACCATCCAGTCGACCGCTCAGACCATCACCCGTACACCCGCGTAACACGTAAGAAAAGGAATCCCATGGCAACAACCACACCGTCCGGTGTGCGGGGCAGCCATCCCAAGCATTCAGGGGCCGCCCCCGAAGCGGGCGCCCCGATGTCGCACCGGCAGGTCATGGAGGCGCTGTCCGGGCTGCTGCTCGGCATGTTCGCCGCCATCGTCTCGTCGACGATCGTCACCAACGCTCTTCCCAAGATCATCGGCGACCTGGGCGGCGGCCAGTCCGCCTACACCTGGGTCGTCACGGCCTCGCTGCTCGCCATGACCGCCACCACGCCCCTCTGGGGCAAGATGGCGGACCTGTTCAGCAAGAAGGCCCTGGTCCAGATAGCCCTGGTCGTCTACGTGGTGGGCTCGGTCGTCGCCGGCCTCGCGCAGAACCCGGGGATGCTGATCACCGCCCGTGCCATCCAGGGCATCGGCGCCGGTGGTCTGTCCGCCCTGGCGCAGATCGTCATGGCCGCGATGATCGCCCCGCGTGAGCGCGGCCGTTACTCCGGTTACCTCGGCGCCACGTTCGCCGTCGCCACCGTCGGCGGTCCGCTGCTCGGCGGCGTCATCACCGACACCGACTGGCTCGGCTGGCGCTACTGCCTCTTCGTCGGTGTGCCCTTCGCGCTGATCGCCCTGATCGTGCTGCAGAAGACGCTGCACCTGCCGGTGGTCAAGCGGAAGGCGAAGGTCGACTGGGCCGGTGCCTTCTTCATCACCGCCGCGGTCTGCCTGCTCCTTCTCTGGGTCACCTTCGCCGACGACAAGTACGAGTGGCTGTCGTGGCAGACCTACACGATGGTCGGCGGCTCGATCGTACTGGCGCTGATCTTCACGCTCGTCGAGTCCAAGGCCACCGAGCCGATCATCCCGCTGCGACTCTTCAAGAACCGCACCATCACGCTGGCCTCGCTCGCGTCGCTGTTCGTCGGTGTCGCGATGTTCGCGGGCACCGTGTACTTCTCGCAGTACTTCCAGTTGGCGCGCGGCAAGACGCCCACGATGTCGGGTGTCATGACGATCCCGATGATCGGTGGACTGTTCATCTCCTCCACCGTCTCCGGCCAGATCATCACCCGGACCGGCAAGTGGAAGGCCTGGCTCGTCGCCGGCGGTCTGTTCCTGACCGCGGGTCTGGGGCTGCTCGGCACCATCGAGTACGACACCCCGTACTGGCGCGTCGCGATCTGGATGGCGCTGCTGGGTCTCGGCGTCGGCATGATGATGCAGAACCTCGTGCTGAGCACGCAGAACCAGGTCGCCCCCAAGGACCTCGGTTCCGCCTCCTCGATGGTGAGCTTCTTCCGGTCCCTCGGCGGCACGATCGGCGTCTCGGCGCTCGGCTCCGTGATGACCAGCCGCATCAGCACCCACGCCACCGACACCATCGGCTCCCTCAGCCCGCAGGAACAGCAGGCCGCGGGCAAGGCCATGGGCGGCAGCGCACTGCCGGACATGTCCGTCCTGCCCGGCCCGATCCGCAACTGGCTCGAGGCCGCGTACGGAAGCGGCATCGCCGACATCTTCCTGTACGCCGCCCCGGTCGCGTTCCTGGCATTCGTCTTCACGATCTTCATCAAGGAGGTTCCCCTGCGTACCACCGGAGCCCTCGAACAGGCCGCACAGGGCGACGCGTCGCCCTCGGCCACCCCGGCCCAGGCCGCTGCTCCCGCCCCCGCGCCGGAGCAGGTGCCGAGCCTCGTCGGTGCGGGTGAGCCCGCGGCCGACCACCAGACCCAGCGGCTCGCCGCTGTGGCCTCCGCGGGCGCCGGTGCCCCGGTGGGCGGCGGCACCCCGGTCCACGGCTTCGTCCGCGGTGCCGAGTCCGCCCCGGTGTCCCGCGCCGCGGTCACGCTGATCTCCCTCGGCGGCCGTCAGCTGGGCCGCGCCGTGGCCCAGGGCGACGGTTCGTACGCGGTCGACGCCCCCGGCGCCGGCAGCTACGTCCTGATCGCCTCGGCCGACGGCTACCAGCCGCAGGCGTCCACCGTCCTGGTGGGCGAGGACCCGGTCACGTACGACATCCTGCTCAGCGGGACCAGCGGCCTCACCGGTGTGGTGCGGGCCAGCGAGACCAAGGCGCCGGTCGCCGGGGCGATGGTCATCGTCACCGACGTCCGCGGCGATGTGCTCGCCACTGGTCAGTCCGGTCCGGGCGGCGAGTTCACCTTCGCCGAGCTGGTCCCGGGCACCGTGACCATCGCCGTGAACGCGGCGGGGCACCGTCCGACGGCACTGCCGGTCGAGGTGGGCGGCACGGGTGTCACCCGCGTCGAGATCGACCTGCACTCCGGCTCCCAGGTCCAGGGCACCATCCGGGCCGCGGGCCGCGCGCTGAACGACGCGCGGGTCACGCTGGTGGACGCCGCGGGCAACGTGGTCGCCACCGCCACCACCGGTGAGGACGGCGAGTACGCCTTCACCGACCTGGACGGCGGCGAGTACACCGTGATCGCGACCGGCTACCCGCCGGTGGCCACGGGCCTCAGCGTCAACGGCAGCGGCATCGACGGCCACGACATCGAACTCGCCCACCCCGGCGAGTGATCAGGCCCCGGGCCACCTGAAGGTGTGGTTCGCGCTTTGAGCGGACGCGGACCACACAGGCCCGGTTGTGAGAATGGGCCCCGGACCCGGCGGCGTCGTCACATCGGCAGGGGACGGCCGAGACGCATGCCGGCCGGGGCCCGTCTTCGTAGGGGGAGAGAACGACCGCCCCTCTACGTACGTAAGAACTTGAGCTAGGAGAGCAAAAGCATGGGACTGAGCGCGCGGATCCGCACGCGGGACGGGTGGGCCCTGCCGCACGCCGTCGTCACGGTGACCGACATGACCGGATCGCAGGTGCTGCGGGCAGAGGCCGACGACGAGGGCGCCGTGCACGACCCGGCCGCGCTCACGCCCGGTCCCTACACGGTGATCGTGACCGCCGTCGGCTACGCCCCCGCCGCCTCCACCGCGATGGTGACGGCGAGCGGCAGGGCCGACGTGGGCAGCATTGTGCTGCACCGGCAGGGCGGGGCCGAGCTGCCGCCGCCCGGGCCGTGGATGGTCGACCCGATGCACTCGACGATCGCGGCGACGGCACAGCACCTCGGAATCACGTCGGTGCACGGCCGGTTCACCGAGTTCTCGGCGCGCATCGACATAGCGCAGGACGTGGAGAAGTCGCGGGTCGAGGCCGTCATCAACGCGGCGTCCATCGACACCGGCAACGGCATGCGCGACGGCCACCTGAAGTCCCCGGACTTCCTGGACGTCGAGACGTACCCGGAGATCACCTACCGGTCGACCGGCATCGAGCCCGCGGGCACCGACCGCTGGACCGTGCACGGCCAGCTGAGCCTGCACGGCGTGGCGCGCGAGGTCGACCTCGACCTCAGCTACCTGGGCACGGGCGCCGACCCGTGGGGCGGCACGCGCGCGGCGTTCAAGGCGATCGCCGAGCTGAAGCGCGAGGACTTCGCGATGAACTACAACCAGGTCGTGCAGGCCGGCATCGCCGCGATCGGCGCGACGCTGAAGGTCGAGCTCGACATCCAGGCCGTACAGGGCGACGCGCTGCCACAGATGTGACCCCGGCGATGTCAGCCCCCGCTCGCCTGCACCATGATCCGCCGGGCAGGCCCTAAAGTGCGGGGATGGCTCCGAATATCGCGACCAACACCCGTGTCTCCATCGACGAGTTGCTCGACTTCGTAAGGCCCAGGCACCGCGCCCTCCTCATCACCGCCCGCGCCGACGGCACCCCGCAGGCCTCACCTCTGACCTGCGGGGTCGACGGCGACGGGCGGATTGTTGTTTCCACGTACCCGGAGCGCGCCAAGACGCGGAACGCGAAGCGGGATCCGCGGGTCAGTCTCGTCGTGCTCAGCGACGAGTGGAACGGGCCGTGGGTGCAGGTCGACGGGGTGGCGGAGGTCATCGACTCGCCCGATTCCGTCGAGGCGCTCGTGGAGTACTTCCGGTGCATTTCGGGGGAGCATCCGGATTGGGACGAGTATCGCGAGGCGATGGTCGAGCAGGGGAAGTCGATCATCCGGGTCACGCCGGAGAAGTGGGGGCCGGTTGCCACGGGTGGGTTCCCGGCGAGGCTGTCCTAGGCGGCACCGGCGTTACGGCCTCGGGGCTCCGCCCCGGACCCCGCGCCTCAAACGCCGGCGGGGCTGAAAAGATCG
>NZ_JBEOVM010000157.1:0-11274 GCF_040295505.1 Streptomyces sp. NPDC002790
GCGGCCGTGAACAAGCACATCGGCAACATCTTCAACAAGCTGGACCTCCCGGTGGCAACGGAGGGACACCGACGGGTGCTCGCGGTGCTGGCGTACCTGCGGGCCTGAGTCCACGGCGTGGGCCCGGACAGAGTCTGGGAGCGCGAAACCCCGCCAGCCTCCGGTGAGAGGCGGGCGGGGTTTCGCGTACGGGGACGGTGCGCGGGGTCTCCCGTGCCGGGGTCCGCCGTATCGAGCGGCCGCTCAGTCGCACATGGCGACCAGGATGCGGCGGGTGCCCTCGAAGGGGCGCCGGCCGTGGCCCGTGAGGACGTTGTCGATGACGAGCACGTCGCCCTCGCGCCAGTCCACGTCCACGGCCAGTTCCAGGCCGACGTCGCGGATGTGCGTGACGTACTCGTCGGGTATCACGCTGCCGTCCGCGAACGTGACGTACTGCGGGAACTCCTCGGGCGGCAGGACGGTCGCCGACCTCCGCGGCGGTGACCGTCACCGCGAGCAGCGGGCCGAGGGGGTCGACGACGACGTGCCGCTTGCGTCCGTTGATGAGTTTGCCGCCGTCGAAGCCGCGGCTGTCCGCACCCACGACGGCGTCGGCCTTGACGGACTGGGAGTCGATCACGCCGGTCGTGGGCTGGTCGTCCCGGCCCGCCCGCTGCCGCAGCCGGGCACGCAGCCGGTCGTGGAACTCCTTGACCAGGCCGTTCTCGCGCCAGCGGCGGAAGAACGCATACACCCGGTCCCACGGCGGGAAGTCGGCAGGCATCGCCCGCCACTTGATGCCGTTGTCGACCAGGTAGCGGATCGCGTCCAGCAGCGCCCGGTGGCAGTACGCCTCCGGTTGCCCGCCCCGGCCCCGCAACCAGCCGGGTACCGGCAGCAGCGGCCGGACCTGAGCCCACTCCGCATCCGTCATGTCCGACGGATACCGCCGAACACGCTCAGCATGATCGGCCGCATTCCCGAACCGGTGAGCAACACAATCACACGACGGGGCAACCGAGTTGAACTCCACCAGCGCGAACGCGTACACATATGACAACAGGGCCTCCCGGCACAGCTCTTGGCTTCGACAACCACTGAGCTACCGAGGGGCCCTGCCTTCATGCCCACGACCCACGACGATCACCCGATCGAGACACCCGTTCGACGCGCACACCTCAAGATCGGAACGACAACAACGACTTAGACAGTGCGCTGGGAGACGCGCAGCAGTTGGGCGACAGCTACGCCCGAAGACGAGCAGGCACCGCGGCCAGGGCATCAGTGGCCTCGGTTCGGCGGCCGACACTGCGCTTTCAGCCGTCCCGCGCAGGCCCGTTGGTGGGTTCGTTTCTCTGCTGCAGGGAGAGGAGCCGACTTCAGCCGGAGCTTGCCCCCTCCGGCCAAGATTTACTAGCTCTCCAATTCGATGTTCCCCAGTGCCCGGAGCGGGATTCGAACCCGCATGGCCGCATGGCCGAGAGCTTTTAAGGCTCCTGTGTCTGACCGATTTCACCATCCGGGCGTTCGACATGCCGAGGTATATCCGCCTCATCGCTGTGGCGGCTGAAGGCGGCCGATTGAGCCCGCGAGCAGCACCGATGACGAGTGGGAACCGACACGAGCAATGCTGGCCAAGCTGGCCGCTCGTTTCAGACGCGCTTGATGTGTGCGCCAGGCGCCCCCCTCGGGACCGCCATATTCGGCAGCCTCGAAGGGAGTCCGTGCGACGACGGAAGCTGACGCTCACTCGACCGTTTGGCGAGTTCCGCGGGTACTGCTCGACATCATCGTCAGGGGGTGGGTTCTCGGTCCCGTGCGAGGCGGGCAAAGTCGCGACCAAAGTAGACGAGCGGCTCCTTCTCGCCGACGTGCACAGACTCAACCCGGCCCACGAGGATGCTGTGGTCCCCACCGTCGAGCACGTCGTACAGGCTGCAGGCCAGGCGGGCCGACGTGGATGGGAGGCCAGGGAGTCCGAACTCGCAGTCGGTTATGGGCACATCAGCAAACTTGTCGAACTGAGAGCGTGCGAAGTGCCTCGCAATCTCCTCCTGTTCGGTGGCGAGTACGTTGATCATGAAACGGCGGGCTGTCACGAAGGCCTGGTGCGATCTTGATGTCTTCGCGGGGCACACCAAGACCAGCGGGGGGTCGAGCGACAACGACGTGAATGAACTGGCTGTGAAACCCCAGCATCTGCCGTCCGCATCTCTGGTAGTCACCACCGTGACGGGGCTCGGCACCCGGGAGAGAGCAGCTGTGAAGTCATCGGCCGTCAGGGGAGTTACAGCACTGGTGTATGGCGCGCCAGCGAAGAGCTCGGAGGCGGTCAGGGAAGGCAACGTTCCTCCTTGGCCTGGTCGTGCCAGGCGGTTGGAAAGGGGAGCAGGCGGGGTGTCCTAGTGGGAGGGAGGGCGTTGTTCCCCTCCCTCCCACTACCGACTCAGCTGGTTGCGACGGGCTGGCGAATGGCGCGCTCAGACGCCGAACGTGCGGTCACGGAACGCTGCGCGTCCAGCCATATGCCTGTGGGGGCGCCGAAGAACGGAGTGACGTCGTCAGTGGTGGAGTAGATCAACTCGCCGCGACGTACGGTGGCGTCCACAGTGCCGGTGAACGTCCAGCCTTCGTAGGCCGACCAGCCCGCCTTGGCCTGGGCCTGGCCGGCGTCCATGATCCAGGTACGGTCGGCGTCGAACAGGACAAAGTCCGCGTCCTGGCCGACCTCGATGGTGCCCTTGCGCCCAGCCAGCCCGAACAGTTCGGCCGGCGTCTGGGCACAGAGCCGGGCGATGCGCATCAACGCTTCGTCAGCGGTGAGGTCTGGGTAACGGCGACGCAGGCCGGTGTGGACGGCTGGAAGCAGCTCCTGGGTTCCGGGGAGGCCGGGCGGCGCGGCGGCTACGTCGCGGAGCTTCTCGTTGAGGGTGTGCGGGGCGTGGTCACTGCCTATCGTTGCGACCCCTCCATCGAGAACTGCGTCCCACAGCCGTGCCTGGTCCTTGTCGCATCGGATGGCCGGGCGAAGCCTGATCCTGGCGCCGAGCCGCTGGGCGTCTGGTGCCGTGAAGGACAGGTGGTGTGGCGTCACTTCATAGGTGATGGGAAGCCCGGACCGGTTTGCAGCCCGCAGCAGATCCGCCTCCTCGCAGGAGGAGACGTGCAAGACGTGTGCGGCAGTCCCGTGCTTGCGAACCAGGTCGATGACGCGCGATACCGCGACGATGCCTCCGCTGCGGGGGTGCGCGGACTCGTAGGCGTCATAGCTGGACGGAGGAGCCTGCTGTTCCTCCAGGAGGGAGAACACCCCGTCGTCCTCGGCATGCAGGACCACGCGGAAACCGGTCTCGGCTGCGATGGCGAAGATCTCATCGAGGATGTTCGGGTCCCGGATGACGTTCGGGGCGGTGTGATGGCCGGTCATGAAGACCTTGACCGAGGTGGCCTGGCTGGGTTCGAGGCGACGCAGGTCCGGCACGCTGTCCGTGGTCACGCCCATGTGGAAGCGGAAGTCCACGAGGGATGTACCGCTGATGAGTTCGGCCTTCTCGGCGGCCAACTCGGGCTGAATCAGCGGCGGCTCCGTGTTGGGCATATCGATGACCGTGGTCACCCCGCCTGCTGCCGCAGCCCGGCTGCCGTGCTCCCAGTCCTCCTTGTGGGTCAGGCCGGGGGTGCGGAAGTGGACGTGCGAGTCGATCAGACCTGGCAGTAGGTGCCGGCCCTTGGCGTTGAGAACTCGGTGAGCCCTGGGATTCCTGTCGGGCTCCATAATGGCGGCGACGCGCTGGTTCGTGACTGCCACGGTCCCGGGGCGCACACCCTGTGGCGTCACCACCCGGGCGTTGGTCACGACGAGGTCGTACGGGGAAGTCATCTGTTCTTCTCCAGAGGATTGCGGCCGGCTATGGGTTGAGGGCTGCCAGGGCCACCGGGGGTGACGAGAGTGACAGCCCGACGGCGCAGGCGGGCCACGAAAGCGTGGAGCGGGGGGCTCTGTCCGGTCAGTGTGTCCACGGAGCACTCACCAGTTGTCGGCAGAGGTCGCTCACCGGGCCCATGAGGCCAACCGCCCGGACGTCCCGGGCCATCCGGTTCAGCGGGTGGTCCTGCAGGAACCCGGCGCTGCCGAGCAGTCGGGCGGCTTCCTGCACCGCCTCTTCGGCGACCTGAGAGGCCACGAGCTTGCTGTAGAGCGTTTCCGTCCCCGGGTCTGCGGAGTCCCGGCGACCGGCACTCTCCACCAGGGCTCGCGCTGCCGCTACGCGGGCGGACAGGTCCACGAGGCGGAAGGACACAGCCTGTTGGCCACGAAGCCCTCGGCGGCGCGCGTGTCCGAGCGCCAGGGCGCGCGCGGCCTCAGCAATCCCCAGGGCCACCGCTCCGAGCGTGGCCCCTGACTCCCGAACCCCAGCGATGATGCGCACCGCTGTGCCCTCGGGACCGAGCACCGCCGAGTCGGGTACCCGGCAGTTGTGCAGCTCGACGAAACCGGTCGCTGATGCGCGCATGCCAACCAGGTCCATGCCTGTGTCGGCGATCAAGCCTGGAGTGTCGGCCTCGACGAGGTAGAACGTCTGGCCGTCACTGCCGTAGCTGCCGCCGTCGTTGGTGGGTTCGGCGGACTGGGCAAGCACCAGGTAGACACTGGCGAGGCCGGCTCCGGTGGTGAATGCCTTGGCGCCGTCGAGCAGCCATCCTTCATCGGTGCGTACCGCCTTGGTGGCGATGTTGCGCTTGTCTGCGCCCGCGCCGGTCTCGCTCCAGGCGGAGGCTGCAAGCCACTCACCGCTTGCGAGCCGGGGCAGATAGCGATCGCGCTGTTGAGGTGTGCCCCACTCGTCGATACGGGCACTGACTGCGTAGTGCTGGAAGAGGATGATGGCCACTGACGGATCGGCCGCAGCGACCTGCTCGATCAGGCGGTTGGTGAGTCGGGCGTCACCTCCTTGGCCGCCGTGCTCGGCGCGGATCGCCGCGCCAAGGATGCCAGAGGAGCGCAGCGCCGTGAGCACCTCGTCGGGCAGGTGGCCCGCGACGTCTGCTTCGTGGGCGTAGCGGCGCAGGGTCTCGTAGAGATCGGAATACCGCTCGGCCAGTGCGGCGTGCGAGGGCACTTCGCCGGCCATACGCGAGGTATCGGGGCCGTCGGTTATGCCGCGAGCGGCTGCCATGCCGTCTCCTCCTTGTAGTCGTAGTCCTTGAGCGAGGCGATACAGGCCGGCTCGTCGAGGTGGGCGAGCTTGCGGCTGACGCTGACCCAATGCAGCGTGTCGGTGCCGTCGTCGCGTCCGGCGACCGAGGCCGCCGCCGCAGTGGAACCGCCTGGAGTGTCGATCTCGATGACTCCGTGGGGCAGGCCTGCCTGCCGGGCGAGGCGGTGCGTGATGGTGCCCGGGATTGCGGTGGCGGCCGCGAGGCAGGTGGTTCCGGTCAGGGCAAGGCTGGGGTGCCATTTGGGGACGGAGATCGCCCGTACGGCGAGGCGGCCTTCGCTGTAGTGGCCGACTGCCGCAATCTTCGGGAAGACGCTGTCCACGGGGCGGTTGAGCAGTTCGGCGGCCGCCGCCCGGATCTCGAGGAGCTGCGTGTACAGCTGGTCGCCGGCGGTGAAGAGCTTTTCCTGGGTGTTCATACCCAGCTCGGCGGCGTCGATGAAGACGTACGGGTTGCCCATGGAGACCAGGGATGCCTCGTACACGCCTGAGGTGGTGAGGAGCTGGTCCAGCGGGGCGCCGGTGAGCAGCAGATCGTTGAGGTGAGCGCCGTCGTCCTGCAGGAAGTGCACCGTGAAGCTGCCACTGCGACGGCGGGCCTCGTCGACTTCGCAGACAACTTGATCGCCGTTGTTGAGTACCCGTACGCGTACCCGGCCTCCCGGCGCCAGGCGGGGTAGCCACGCCTGTCCGTCAGCGGTGACGACCGAAGCGAGGATGGAGTGGCCACAGCTGCCCTGGAAGTCGAAGCGGTCCGTGCCCGCGGTCAGGCCCTGTACGAAGCGGTAGTCCAGGTCGAAGAGTGGGTGTGAGGACGGTTCGACGAGCGCGAACTTCAGGATGTCGCCGCGCTTGTTCGCCTCCAGCCACTCGCGTACCTGGGTCAGGACGTAGCGGAGGCGCTCCTCGTCGCGGGGCAGTCGGCGCTGGTCGAGCACGAGGGTCGGGGTGGGCGCGCCGATGGCGCGCGCGATGTAGCCGATCATGCCGTGGTCTCCGTAAGCCTCGAGTTCTGCGCAGTGGTGTGTCCTGTGGCTGTGCCGAACTGGTCGAGCCACAGTTCGTGGATGAGCAGGGACCAGATCGCCAATGCCGCCTTGTCGTCCGGCCGTTCGGACTGCGCCCGCAGCAGGCCCTGCACCGCGGTCGGGTTCAATTGACCGCGCTGGCCCAGGGTGTTTGCGCACAGCACGTCGGTCGCCAGGTCCATCAGGGGCTGGCCGGGGCGCAGCATCGCGGTGATGGGCAGAGTGAAGGGCTGCTTCGGGCGGTGCAGTACGGAATGCGGCAGGTCGTCGGCGGCAGCCGCGTACAGCACCTTCTTTCGTCGCTCGCCGTCGATCTTCAGGTGGGTCGGCAGGGAGCGGGCGTACCGCACGACGCTGGGCTGGCAGAACGGCAGGCGCACCTCGACCGAGGAGGACATGCTCAGGTGGTCGACGCGGCGCAGATGGTAGGCCGGGAGGCGGCGACCGATCTCGAACTCGGTCAGGGCCGCCATGGTGTCGCCCTCGGAGGCTCTCAGTTCGTCAGCGATGGCGTCGGCGGCCGGGCCGTTGCGATGGACGAAGTCCCGGTACTCGGCGGTGTACAAGCTTTCGCGCAGGCCGCGCGGCACCGCGGCGAGAGCCTCTACGTAGTCGCTCACCCAGTCGCTGCCGACGGGGGCGTTGACAGCCTTGCTGAGGCGGTCGTACCCGCCGAAGAGTTCGTCGGCCGCGTCTCCGGTGACGGCGACCTTGAATCCCGCATCGCGGACTGCGCCGAACAGGGCGTATGTGGACAGGGTGATGGGGTCGGCGTTGGGCTGCCCCATGTGCCAGACCACGTCTTCGAGGAGGTCCGGGAAGGTCGCCGGGTCGATCTCGACCTGGTGGTGGGTGCTGCCGGCCCGGTCGGCGACCTCGCGGGCGAAGTGCCGTTCGTCGGCGGGCCAGTTGCCGGTGTAGGCAATGTTGAAGGAGTGCAGATCCTTGGCCTTGCAACCGGCCAGAGCGGTGATGAAGCTGGAATCGAGGCCGCCGCTGGTGATCGCGGAGACCGGAACGTCCGCTTCGGTCAGCCGCTCCACCTCGGTGCGCAGCAGCTCCCGCAGGTGTGCCGCCGCCTCTTCCTCGGTGGTGTGCGGGGCCGCAAAGGCCTGCTGGCTGCGCCGGGTGAGGGCAAAGCCTCCTCGGGTCACCTTCGCGGTGGCCGCCGGGGGAAGCACCTTGATGCCGTCGAACATGGTCTGCTCGCCGAAGGGCGTCTTGGTCGACAGGTAGCTGTCGAGGCCCGCTTCCCACATGGAGACCGGGACGCCGCGGAAAGCGAGGAGAGCGGGCAGTTCGGAGGCGAAGTAGAGCTGCCGTCGGGACGGGTCCCAGTGGTAGTAGAGAGGCTTCATGCCGACCTCGTCGGTGGCGAGCCACAGGGTGGGCTCACTGCGCAGGTCAACGACGGCGACTGCGTACATGCCGTCGAGGTGGTCGACGAAGTCCGGTCCATACTCGGCATACAGGGCCGGGATGACGGAGCCGTCGCAGGTGTCTGCGAAGGTGTGACCCTTGGCAGCGAGTTTTTCGCGCAGCTCCTGATGGTTGTATATCTCGCCGTTGAAGACGACGGTGATGTTCGGGCCCAGCGTGTAGGGCTGGTCGCCGCCGTCCAGATCCATGATGGCGAGGCGGTTGTTGCCCAGGCCCCAGCCGCGGCCGGCGGCGTGCGTCTGGGCGTCGGGGCCTCCATGCCGCTGTGCGGCGGCGACGGAGCGCAGCTCGTGAGGGGTGGCTTGAGTGTCGAAGTGGCCGAAGATCCTGCACATGAGTGTTGTTCACCGAACCTTGGTCGGGACGCCGGCGCGCTCGTAGAGCACCGGGTCGAACGGGGTGGGGCCGCCGCAGGTCGCGAAGCGTGGAGCGGTCGGGTCTGTCTGGGGGTGCCGGGTGCCATGCGGCACCCCAGGGGGTGCGTAGAGGACGTCACCGGGCGCGGCGTCGTACCACGTGCCATCGAGGTGGAGCTGGCCCTCTCCTTCGAAGGCGATGAAGGCTTCTTCGCTCTCAGGGTGCACGTGCACGTTGAAGTACTCGCCGGGCTCCATGAAGCCGCAGTGCAGACACAGTTGGGGCGACCCGGTGCCAGGCCAGAACAGGAAGTTCATGGTGGCGGTCCGGGCATCGGGCTCGGCCTGGCCGATGCCGGTGAAGCCGGTGAGCTGTGTTTCCTCGTTCCACAGGCGCGAGAAGCGCCGCGGTTCGGTGCTGGGGGCACGCTCCGGCAGCAGAACGGACGTCCAGACGTAGGCGATCATGCCGTCGTCTCCGGCGTGCAGTTCGTAGCGGTCGCCGGTCGGCGCATACACGGTGTCGGCACGGTGCACAGTTGCGAAGGCGTTACCGGAGTGGGCGGATCCCGAGCCCGCGAAGACCACGACGACGTTCTCGGTGGCGGCGGCTTCCTCGGGGACCCAGCTTCCCTGCGGCGGGAGCTTGACGGCGTCCAAGCGCACCTTGTGCGCTCCGAGGTGGGGTCCGACGGCGCGGGCCACGAGCGCGTCGCCGACAGGCTGAAAGTCAAGATCACGGGCGCTCAGGACGACGCCTCGGGTGGTGTCGGTGGGCGGTGCGGACACGGTGTTCCTCACGTGGGGTGGAGGGCTGGGTGTACTCAGGTGCGAGCCGGCTCGCCGGGTTCGCAGGCGGGTGTGTGCGTGCACTGCAAAGCCGGTTCGCAGGGAGTGATCAGAGGTGCGCCTCGTGTCGGCGCGTTCTTGGCCGCCGGGTCGCACGGCGCCATGTAGGCGGTCGCGGTGCGCTGGACGGGGATGGTGGGCCGTCCCGGTTCCGGTGCTGGTGTCAGCCGGGCCGTGGTGGGCGTGCCGCGGCTGTTCCGGGCACGTCCGAAGTGGCGCATGGCGGGGATCTCAACATGCCGGTAGATCAGGTGGGCGACCCACAGGGTGAGGGCCATGAGGATTGCGGCCACGGCGAGTCCCTGGGGCACTGTCCAGCCCACTCGGTCGCCGATCAGCTTCAGTGAGAAGTGCAGAACGAGGTAGTGAACCATGTAGAAGGCGAAGGAAACTTCGCCGAGCCAGATCATGGTTCGGCCGCGGAACGGAGAGCGGGTCCCATCGATGTCGGAGACGGCCGCGGTGGCGATGAGCATGCCGAGCGGCGCGGCGGTGACGGCCATCATGCCGAACTCCGGCGGCACAACCACCATCGCGGCGTAGCCGGCCACCATCGCGACCGTGGCGGCGGGCCATCCGATGCGGATCCAGCGGCCGGTGATGACGGCGCGGGCGAGCAGTATGCCGAGCAGGAAGTCCAGCATGCGTACGGGCGGCGGGTTGTAGATCGCGAAGAAGTGCCAGAACGGCATCGGCGCCCAGATGATCTCGGGCTCCTTCGGGAGAGCCACATAGACGAACCCGGCCCAGGCCGCGATCGCCACCACGGTGGCGATGATCCAGGCCCACAGCCGCGCAGGGCGGATCCGCTTCACGAGCCGGTACACGTAAGGGAAGGAGAGATAGAAGACCAGCTCGCAACAGAGCGACCAGCTGGGGCCGTTGGTACCGGTGAGGGCGTCCATCCGGGGTATCCAGGTGTGCACGAGAAATGCGCTCGGGACCGCGTACCAGGCGTTCAGGGCCTCACCTGTGGCCACCATGAGGAGCAGCCCGGCGATCCAGGTCACCAAGTGGTTCGGGAAAATCTTCGCGAGTCGGCGGCGCCAGAATCCGCGCACCGTGTCGTTCTCGCGGGCCGACCAGGTGAGCACGAACCCGCTGAGGATGAAGAAGAATCCGACCCCGAGCCAGCCGGCGGGGTTGAACACGTCGAAGAACCAGTTGTTGGTGGCGTCGTCGGCAAAGATTCGGTTGCCCGCAACGTGCGAGACGAACACCAGGGCAGCTGCGAGGAAGCGCATGCCGGTCAGCGACGGCAGAGCGCTCCGTGCCGCGCCCACGGCGGATCTGTTCACAAGAAGCCTTACCTTTCGGCTTGAGTGCCAGGAGGAGGGGGCCAGTCCGGTCTGTCTGCGAACCGCTCACTACGGCTCGTAGCGGTACTGGTCGTAGTGCTCTGCCAGTGCCGTCAGCTGCTCCTGGACGGGTGGCTCGTCGCCGCCCAGGAGGTCGGCGAGGCCATGGAAGAAGCCCTCACGGCGGCCGCCTGGTGTGAAGGCGATGAGCAGCTCGGCGGGGTCGTCGGAGACGTTGGCGAAGCCGTGTGGGGTACCGGGCGGCACGTAGAGCGCGGAGCCGGGCCCTGCGTTGACCGGTTCCGTGCCGCGCATCAGCTGGATCTGGCCGGAGCGAACGATGAAGAGTTCGGTCATCTCCCTGTGAAAGTGCGGCGAAGCGTAGGGCCCGCGTGGCGGCATGGACAGTGAGAACAGTCCGAGCGTGTTGCCGGTGGCCGTAGTCGGGATGAGCATGCGGCAGGTGTTGGTGCCGATGGTCACGGCTTCAGCCGTATCGGGGGTGCCCATGTAGGAGCGGTCAGCGTGGGGGTCTGACGCGGCATCGGTCTGGACGAACAGCGTCACACCGGCTCCTTGCCCTGTCCCTGCTCGGCCATGACCTGCCTGATCTGGGTGTCGAGGGGTGTCGGAGCCGCGGTGTCGGGGGCCGGGACTCCGTGTCGGAACGGGTGGTTCTGCGGTACTTCGACGACGTAGATCTGGATGCCGTCAGGGTCTGCGAGGTGCATCTCCCACAGGCCCCAGGCTTCGGCACGGGCCTCGCGGGTGGGGGTCAGGCCCTTGGCGATGAGGCGCGCGCGAGTCCGGGCCAGGCTGCGGACCTGCAGCCACATCGCGGGTTGCGCTGAGGGGGGCTGGTCGGCTCTGCCGACCAGTTCCAGGAAACCGCCGCCGAGGTGGAAGACCATGCCGCGCTCGGGGCCGCTTCCGAACTCCTGGTAGACGGCGAGGCCGAGCTGGTCACGGTAGAACCGCCGGCTCGCTTCCGGGGCAGTGGGGCGGATGACGATGCGACTCGCCAGGATCTCCATGTCGTAGGTCCTTTCGGAGGTCGGGGTGGGGAGGGGTTGCGGGCGATGCGCTTGAGGCGCGCGAACCG
>NZ_JBEOVM010000158.1:0-11126 GCF_040295505.1 Streptomyces sp. NPDC002790
CGCGCCCGCTTCGACGCCTCGGTCTCCTTGGGCGCACCCAGGCTCTTGCCCTCGGCGTCGACGACCGACAGCCACGGCGAGTACGGGACGCGGATCAGCACCCGCCCCGGCCGGGTCACCTCGATCGTCAGCTCGCCCTGTTCGGCCGCGTCCACGACCGCGTGCGGCTCGGCGAGCGGCGTCGGGTCCGTGACGGCGAACAGCTGCCAGTTGGCGTCGCCCCACACCTGCTTGAGATACGGCAGGCCGCGCCGCACCAGCTGCCGCTCGCGCTCCGCGCCCTTGCCGTCCGGCTCCCCCTTGGGCAGCACCACGTAGTGCACGGCCCAACGCCGCAGCCACTCGCGGTAGTTCGCCGAGTTGAGGGTGTCGTCGTAGAAGAGCGGGTTGCGTTCCATGTCGGCCTGCCGGTTCCAGCCGCGCGCCAGGTTCACGTACGGGGCGAGCGCGGAGGCCTCGCGGTGCGAACGCGCGGGCACCACTTCGACGCGGCCGTGCTCGGCCTTGACCTCCTGCAACTCGTTGACGAGCGGCGCCAGTTCGCGGGCCCAGGAGGCGGCCGGTGTCGTCCGCACGACATCGTCGACCGACTTGAAGCCGATCCACGCGTTGAAGGCGACGAACGCGACCACGAGGACGTACCACTTGCGCGAGCGCTTCACCGTGAACGGCAGCGCCGCGAGCAGCGCGACGCCCGCGAACAGCATCGGGAGCCGGGTGATGTTGGAACCGATCTGCGAACTGATCAGCCACACCAGGAGTACGGCCAGGGCGTAGACGGCGGACGTGATCCGCACCGTCACCCACCCCTTGGGTACGAGGACGCACACGACGACGCCATACACCATCGGCAGCAGCGCCGACCAGAACGACATCGGCTGCGTACCGGAGAACGGGAACAGCCACGCCGAAAGACCGACGACGGCGGCGGGCGCGAGCCCCAGCGCGTACGCCCCGGGCCGCCGCTTCTGAAGGAACAGGGCCACGGCGACGAGCCCCACGAACAGGCCCGCCACCGGTGAGCACGCCGTCGCGATCCCGGCCAACGGCGCCGCCACGGCCGCCTTCGCCCAGCGCTTGTAGCGCCAGCGGTACGGCCAGCAGAACACCGCGGCCGTCGCCGCGAGCCCGAACATCATGCCGAGGCCGAACGTGACGCGTCCCGACGCGGCGTTGCAGAGCAGCGCGAAGACGCCCGCGAGGGCCGGCCACAGGGGCTTCGCGACCACCCGCGTCCGGATCAGGATCATGGTCAGCAGCGCCGCCGAGAGCGTGCCCGCGCCCATCATCGTCGTGCGCACGCCGAACACCGACATCAGATACGGCGAGACCACGCTGTACGAGACCGGGTGCATGCCGCCGTACCAGGCGAGGTTGTACGCGGAATCGGGGTGCCGGCCGACGAACTCGGCCCAGGCGTCCTGCGCCGCGAGGTCTCCACCGCTGTTCGCGAAGGTGAAGAACCAGATGAGGTGGACGAGCGCGGCGGCGACCGTGGCGAGGGTGACGGGGTGCCGGACGAAACGGTTCAGGCGCGTACCGGTGGGTGGGGTGTCGGTGCTAGAAACTCCTGCGGACTGCTCGGGGAACCGTATCCGGGGGCGACCCCCGCCCGACCCGGGCTTCGCGTCGTCGGCGCGCGTCGGCCTCGCTGTGGCCACTCCCTACACTCCCGTTTACCCGTGTGCCGTTGTGAATGAACGGGTGGGCGTCCCCCGCCTGCCCGGTCTCGCGACGCTAGCACGGCGTGCGCGGACGGGCGCCGTGGGAGACCGACGGGCATCGGCCTCCCACGAGCGGAACCCGGGAGCGGTCCCGGGGCCGGTCAGCCGACGCGGGTCAGCTTCGCGCCGAATCCGGGTTCGGTGAGGCCCTTCTGGAGGGCCACCGGCACCTCCACGGCGCCGCCCTCGCCGTCGCCGACCTCGAGCACGCCGACCGTCTCCCCCGCCTTGCCCGTGTGCGGCACGGACTTGCCGTCCTGGTCCGCGAGTTGCAGGTGGACGGTCTTGCCGGCCCAGCCGACGGCCTTGACGTCCTTCGTGACCGTGACCGGGGTGCGGCCGCCGAGCTGATCGTCGACGTAGCCGACGACGTCACCCTTCTTCAGGACCGTCGACGAGGTGACGGCGTCCTGCGCGGCGAGCATCGCGGTCTTGCTGACCGCGTTGACCGTGTCGATGATCGGCGCCTTGTGCTGGCCGAGGACCGCGCCGACGACCGTGACGGTCGAGCCGCCCGCGTCCTTGGTGGCGGCGAAGAGCAGGTTGCCGCCGGCCTTGGTGGTCGTGCCGGTCTTGATGCCGATGGCGCCGTCGTAGGGCACGAGGCGGTTGTAGTTGGTCCACTTCTTGCCGGACGGGTCGGTCCAGGTGGGCAGCTTGGTGATGTCGGTGAGGGCCGGAATCTGTACCAGCTCATTCCCCAGCTTCACCTGGTCCTCGGCGGTGGAGACGGTCGTCTCCTTCAGCCCGGACGGATCGGTGTACGTGGTGTTCTTCATCCCGAGCTTCTTCGCGGTGGCGTTCATCTTCTTGACGAACGCCTCCTCGGAGCCGGCGTCCCAACGGGCCAGCAGGCGCGCAATGTTGTTCGCGGACGGGATCATGACCGCCGCGAGCGCGTCCTTCTGGGAGATCTTGTCGCCCTCCTTGACGGTGTTGAGCGTCGACTCGTTCTGCCCGTCCGCGTCGTAGCCGCCTTCCTTCTCGGCGGTGGCGTCGACGGTGATGCCGGGGCCGTCGGCACCCGCCTTCAGCGGGTGGTCCTTCAGCACGATGTACGCGGTCATGGACTTGGCGACGGAGCCGATCGGCACGGGCGTCTGCTTGCCGAAGTTGTCCATCGTCCCGATGCCCTGGACGTCCATCCAGCCCTGGCCCTCGCCGGGCCACGGCAGGGACGCCTTGTCGCCGTCGAAGCTGTACGTGGCGTCGGTGGTGAGCGAGAGGGACGGTGTCGGCAGCGGGCGGACGGCCTGGATGACCCCGAACACGATGATCAACAGGATCACGAGCGGCGTCCACACCTTGACCCGGCGCACCGCGGTACGGACCCGGGTCTCGGCGGGCGGCGGGGTGTTGGTCAGCTCGGCGAGCAGGTCCAGCGGGGGCTTCGGCGGCAACGGCTGCTGGGTCGTCCGCTCGGCCGGCTCGACGGTGGGCTGCTCGGCCTCGGGCGGCAGCTCCTTGCCCGTGACCTTCCCTTCCTCAAGCCCCTTGAGCGGCACGAACTTGCTGCTCTTGGCGGTCCCGGCGGCCTTGAGCGTGGTGGTCGGCTGATCCACGGGCTGCGACACGGCCTTGAAGACAGCGGTCTCCTGATCAACAGGCCCACCTCCCTCACGCCGGACACCGGGGCCACTCTTGGCGTCCGACTTGGCGTCGGCCTTGGCGTCGGCGTCGGCGTCCGACGTGCCGTCCGACTTGGCGTCGGCCGCGACATCGGCCGCGGCGCCACTCTTGGCGTCCGGCTTGGCATCGGCCTTGGCACCGCTCTTGGCGTCCGGCTTGACGTCGCCCTCGGCGTGCGGCTTGGCGTCGCCCTCGGCGCCACTCTTGCCGTCCGGCTTGGCGCCACTCTTGGCATCCGGCTTGGCGTCGGCTTCAGCGTTCGGCTTGGCGTCGGCCTCAGCGTCCGACTCGGCACCGGCCTCGGCGTCCGGCTCGGCGCCGTTCCTGCCGTCCGGCCTGGCGCCAACTACCGCGCCACTCTTGGCGTCAGCCTCAGCGGCCGGCTTCGCGTCCGGCTTGGCGTCGGTGTGGCCGTCCGGCTTGGCGTCGGTCTGGCCGTCCGACTTGGCGTCGGCCTCAGCGTCCGACTCGGCACCGGCCTCGGCGTCCGGCTTGGCGCCGGTCCTACCGTCCGGCCTGGCGCCGACTACAACGCCACTCTTGGCGTCAGCCTCGGCGTCCGACTTGGCGTCGGCCTCAGCGTCCGACTCGGCACCGGCCTCGGCGTCCGGCTCGGCGCCAACTACCGCGCCACTCTTGGCGTCAGCCTCAGCGGCCGGCTTCGCGTCCGGCTTGGCGTCGGTCTGGCCGTCCGGCTTGGCGTCGGCTTCAGCGTCCGGCTCGGCGTCCGCCGTGCCGTCACCCTTGGCGTCCGAGTCGGCCTCGGCCTCGGCGGCCGCCGTTTCGGCGGACTTGTTGCCGCCCGTAGCGGCCGGCTTCCCGTCGCCCTGGGCACCGGACTTGGCGTCCGCCTCAGAGGTCGGCCGCGCGTCGTCCTGGGGGCCGGTTTCGGCGTCAGCAGTCGGCTCCCCGTCGCCCTCGGCGACCGGCTCGGCGTCGGACTCGTCGTCACTGTCCGGTTCGGGGGGCGACGTGGTGTCGGCCGTGTCGGACGCGCCGTCCGACCCCGCCCCACCCGCGGAAGCGCCCGGCGGATTTGCAACCGCAGACGTTTCCGCCGGGCCGTCGTCGCCCGACACCCAGGCCGCCACGGCCGCCCGCAGGCGCTCGTCGCCGGCGTCCGGATCCGGGGTCGAGGACCCCGTCTCCCGGTCCACGCCGGACCGCTCCCGCGACACCGCGAGACGCGGATCCTCCGGAGCCGGACCTCCCGACGCCTTGTGCTCTCCCGCCCTGTCGGGGGTCCCCGCCACCGATGCCTCCTCGACCGAATGAACCACTCAACCACTTGTCTCCGGACAGACCAGCCCTGTCCGAACCATGTACCAGTGTCCTGTGTGGGGGCTTAACCCACGTGGTAGACGAGAACGACATACCTAGAGGTTCCCGTCCAAACCCCCCACGCACTCTCGACAGACCAATGTGAGAGGGGTCACCCTGTCATTCATCCACGCGGGGAGGCATGGATGGGCAGGAGCCGCAGAACACTTCCGGAGGAGCTTCTGCTGCTCGCTCTGGACCCGGCCACGGGTACCACAGCGCAGCCGCAGTCGCTCGACCTAGGTCTGGCCGGTGCACAGCTAGTAGAGCTGGCGCTGGCCGGACGGATAGCCCCAGACGGGGATCGTATCGCCGTGGTGGCACCACGGCCGACCGGAGATCCGACTCTGGACTGCGCGTTGGAGTTGCTGCGAAGGCGTGGCGCTCCCGTACGGGCCGTCCACTGGATAGGCGGGCCACGCCTTGGCCTGCGACAGACCTACCTCTCGCACCTGGAGCGGTGCGGCATGGTTCATGCCGTGGCCGGACAGATGTGCGGGGTGCTGCCGACGACTCGCTACCAGGCGACGGAGTCGGCGGTCAGCCGGGAGATCAGGGCCCGGCTGGACAGCGCGATCCGCACCGGGGTCCCACCGGACCCACGGACCGCGGCGCTCGCCTCGCTGGCCCATGCGGTCGGTCTCGGCAAGCACCTGTATCCGGGCAACGAGGGCAGGTCCTCACGCTCCCGGCTGCGGGACCTGATCAGGCACGACCCGATGGGCGGCCTCGTGGCGCACGCCGTGATGGACGTCCAGAACGGTGTGGCGGTACAGCCACGCCGCTCACCGGCCCCCTCGGCGGGTCGGGCCGCACCGGAGCCCGCACGCGGCGTTCCGATGCAGCCACGCCGCGGTTCCATGGCTCGCGCCGTGGCCCATTAGGCGAACCGCACCACCAGCACCACCCGTAGCACCACAGCGCCGCACCGTAGTCCCCAAGAACCGGTCCGGGAGCCGCTGTACCGCGCGGGGTGATGCGCCGGGCGTGAGGACGACGCCCCGGCACGTCACCCCGCGCGGTCGCGTTTGCGCTGCACAGGAGGCACGTGCGAGCCGCATGTGCGTCCCGCGCACATCCGCCATTTCCCAGCGCAGGGCCGCCTCGGGGTGGCAATCTGCTCAGCAGTAGACACGCAACGTATGCAGATCAAAGAAATGCACGTAGCCGGAGGTGCACGTCCGTGGCGTCCAACGTCAATCCCACCGTCAGGCGACGCCGGTTGGGCCAGGAGCTGCGCCGGCTCCGCGAACTCAAGGGCATGACCGCCGAAGAGGTAGCCGAGCGCCTGCTGGTCTCGCAGTCGAAGATCAGCCGCTTGGAGAACGGGCGGCGCAGCATCAGCCAGCGCGACGTACGCGACCTCTGCGGGGTGTACGAGGTCGAGGACCACCGGGTCATCGACTCGCTGATGCAAATGGCCAAGGATTCGCGCCAGCAAGGCTGGTGGCACTCCTTCGGAGACATTCCGTACAGCGTCTACATCGGACTTGAGACCGACGCGGCGTCCCTGCGCGTGTACGAGTCGCAGTGCATTCCCGGCCTGCTCCAGACCCGCGGTTACGCGGAGGCGCTGATCCAGGGCGCGATGCCCGAGGCCTCGCAGACCGACGTCGAGAAGCGCGTGCAGGTCCGCATCCGCCGCCAGGAGCGGATCAACGACGAGGCCAACTCGCTGCGCCTGTGGGTGGTCCTGGACGAGGCGGCGCTGCGCCGCACCGTCGGAGGGACCGCGGTGATGCGCGAGCAGCTGGAGCACCTCGCGGAGGTGTCCGGGCTCCCCCACGTCACCGTGCAGGTGCTGCCCTTCGACATGGGCGCGCACCCGGGGATCACGGGGCAGTACGCGATTCTCGAGTTCCCCGACGCGGCGGACTCCAGCGTCGTCTACATCGAGGGCGTCACCAGCGACCTCTACCTGGAGAAGACGCAGGACGTGCAGAAGTACAGCGTCATGTACGAGCACCTGCGCGCCCAGGCGCTGAACGTGGAACAGTCCCGGCAGTTCATCCTGGAAGCCGCGAAGCGGCACACGCGCTGAGGTCCGACGCGCGTAGCCGAAGGACCAACTCGCGTAACGGACCGCAGAGTTCAGGCCCCAGGTCCGGGCCCCGCCCGTGGGAAAGCGCCGCACGGTACACCTTTCCCACGGGCTGATGGAAGACCCGCCTGGAATATGCCATCCGGTCGAGTGAATGGCCCCACCGCCGCCCCCGGTCGGCGAGTAGCGTCGATCACGCCAACAACAGACAAGGTGTTGGCGCAAAGCCGCGGCAAGTCCGCGGCCCAGCAAGGGATCACTGGCCAGACCGGAGCAGATCATGGCAATCACCAAGGGCGCACAGCCCACGTGGATCAAGTCCTCCTACTCGGCGGGGAACGGCGCGTGCGTGGAGATCAAGTCTCCCGCGACCCACGCCGTGGACGTCCGCGACTCCAAGGACCCGCAGGGTCCGAACCTGGCGTTCGCGCCGGCTTCATGGAGCGCCTTCGTCACGGAGATGAGCCGGGTCGACAGCTGACCCCCCAGCCAACTCCGTGAGACAACCGAACACGCAACACAGCACCACGCACGAAAGCACGATGCACAACAGCAATACGCACAACAGCACCATGCACAACAGCACCACTGATAGAGCCCTCTCGACTGGTCCGCCGTCCTGGCCGAGGGGGCTCGGCGCTGTCCGGGTCAGCGCAGCTGATCGACGTACTGGTCCGTACCCGGCACCGTCGGGATGAACGGGGCCACCAGTTCCACCCGGCCGAGGCCCGACGCCGCGACCGCCTCCCCCAGGCCCCCGAAGTGGTCCTGCCAGCAGTCGCGCGGGTCGGCCTGAAGGAACCAGAGCAGGGTGAGCCGTGTGTCGACGCCCTCGACCTGCTTCACGTACGTCATCTTGTCGCCCGGCAGCGGTGTCGGGCGGAAGGCCGTGACCATCGCGGCGGGCGAGCCGGCGAGCCGCTCCGGCAGGTGCTCGGTGCGCAGCCACTCCAGCAACCGGTCGCGCTGCTCCGGGCCTTCGGAGTCGATCACCTCGACGACCAGGCCCCGGTACGGGTGGTCGAGCGCGTGGAAGTCGCGCGGCCCCTCGTCCCCGTCCCGGTACACCGTCGCCTCGTGGTCCTGGAACGACGTGAAGACGTGCGTGCGGTCCTGGTGGACGCGGTCGTCCCGGTTGAGCCGCTTGTTGATGCCGACGGTCCACTTCATGTGGTCGGCGTAGCGGCCCTCGGTGATCCAGTACGTGGAGATGTAGCAGCCCGCCGTGACCGGCTCGGCGACCGCCGACTTCTCGGGGTAGCGCAGGAGCTGGAGGTCGCGGGTGGCGACCCAGCGGCGCCCGGCGTACATCCACGGCATGGCCATGGCGCCGGCGTAGTAGTGGTCGTCCTCGTACCAGCGGTTGTACGCGTACTCACGGCCCGGATGCGGTTCGACCATCGTGATCAGGGCGTGCCCCGGGCGCACCCCGTACGGCCCGACGGCCGCCAGTTCCGCGTACGTCTCGCTGTGCGTGTCCTCCATGCGGCTCACACCTTCCATCTGCCGTTCGACGCCCATACTCTGACGCCCCGTCAGACATAACGCCAGAGCCGGGAGGCGAACCGATGGTGAATGCGGAACTGCTTGCGGGGAAGACCGTGATCGTCTCCGGGGTGGGCGCGGGGCTCGGCCGCCAGGTGGTGGAGGCCGTGCTGCGCGACGGCGGGAACGCGGTGCTCGGGGCGCGCACCGAGTCCCATCTCGCCGCTTTTGCACGGGAGTTGGACCCGGGGGGCAAGCGGACCGCGTTCCGCTCCACGGACATCGGTGACGAGGCGCAGTGCGAGGCCCTGGCGGATCTCGCGCGCGAGCGGTTCGGGGGCCTGGACGCGGTCGTCCATGTCGCGGCCTGGGACAGCTACTTCGGCGGCCTTCAGGACGCCGACTTCGAGACCTGGAGCAAGGTCATCGACGTGAACCTGCTCGGCACGCTGCGCATGACCCGCGCCTGCCTGCCCGCCCTCAAGGAGCGCGGCGGCTCGGTCGTCCTCATCGGTACGCAGTCGGCGATCGCGGCACCCTCCCAGGTCCGGCAGGCGGCGTACGCGGCGTCGAAGGGCGCCCTGACGAGCGCCATGTACTCGCTGGCGCGGGAGGTCGGGCCGGACCGGGTGCGGGTGAACACCGTGCTGCCCGGCTGGATGTGGGGGCCGCCCGTACAGGCCTACGTACAGATCACCGCGCAGACCGAGGGCGTACCCGAGGAGGAGGTGCTCGGGCGGCTCACCGAGCGGATGGCGCTGCCGGACCTCGCGACGGACGGCGACGTGGCGGACGCGGCGGTGTTCCTCGCCTCCGACCGGGCGCGCGCGATCACCGGCCAGCAGCTCCTGGTGAACGCGGGAGAACTCATGCGGTAGCCGCTCCCCTCGGGGCACCTGCCGATACCGCAGGTCAGCCAGGGTTTACCGGACCCTCCCCGAGTTGTGCCACGTTCTGAATTCTGTCCGGGGTTCATATCCATGACTACAGAACCCTTGACCGGCCCCAAGCACGGAGGTTCAATCCCCCACGTCCCCAACACCCTTACCGGGGGCAACCGTTGTGCAGCGGAACCCCTGGAGGGGGCACATGAACAGTCTCGACTGGGTCGTGCTCATCGCCTACTTCGGCGTGATGGTCGCGATCGGCGTCTGGTCCCACAAGCGCGTCGACAACGTCTCCGACTTCTTCACCGCGGGCGGCAAGATGCCGTGGTGGTTGTCCGGCATCTCGCACCACATGTCCGGCTACAGCGCGGTGATGTTCACCGGGTACGCCGGTATCGCGTACACCTACGGCGTGACGTCCTTCGTCACCTGGTCCTTCCCGATCGCGCTCGGGATCGCCATCGGCGCCCGGTTGTTCGCGCCGCGCATCAACCGGCTGCGCTCGCGCCTGCACGTCGCCTCGCCGCTCGAATACCTCAAGAACCGCTACAACCTCAAGACGCAGCAGGCCCTCGCCTGGTCCGGGATGCTGCTGAAGATCGTCGACGTGGCCGCGAAGTGGGCGGCCATCGCGACCCTGCTGTCCGTGTTCACGGGTGTGTCCCTGAATCAGGGCATCCTCATCACGGGTGTCATCACCGCGGTCTACTGCACGATCGGCGGCCTGTGGGCGGACGCGCTCACCGAACTCGGCCAGTTCATCATCCAGTTGCTGGCCGGGGTCTCGATGTTCGTCGCGGTCGTGGTCGAGCTCGGTGACAAGAACATCGGCTTCTTCGACGCCTGGAGCCGACCCGAACTCCAGGGCCACGGAAAGCCGCTGGTCGGCGAGTACGGAGCGGTCTTCCTGCTCGCCTTCCTCTTCATCAAGCTCTTCGAGTACAACGGCGGCATGCTCAACCAGGCCCAGCGCTACATGGCGACGAGCAGCGGGCGCGAGGCCAAGCGGTCCGCCTACCTGTCCGCCGCGCTCTGGCTAATCTGGCCGGTCGTCCTCTTCTTCCCGATGTGGATGTCGCCGCTGCTCGTGCAGGCGCAGAAGCCGGACGGCTCCGACTCGTACGGCCTGATGACCGAACAGCTGTTGCCGCACGGCCTGTTGGGCCTGGTCATCGTCGGCTTCTTCTCGCACACAATGGCCATGTGCTCCTCCGACGCCAACGCGATCGCGGCGGTCTTCACGCGGGATGTGGCGCCGGCGCTCTCGCGGCGGGCGCGGCAGTGGGACTCGCGCACCGGGCTGATCGCGGCGCGGCTGACGACGGTGATCTTCCTGGCGCTGTCCATGGCGGTCGCCACGCAGGTCAACTCGCCGACGTTCAAGGACATCATCACGGTCGTCATCAAGTGGGTGGCCGGTCTGATGGGGCCGATCGCGATCCCGATGATGCTGGGGCTGCTGCGCCAGTTCCGCAGGTCGGGGCCGACGGCCGCGCTCACCAGTTGGGGTATGGGCCTGCTCGCGTTCTGGCTGGTGAACTATCCGATCAGCTGGAACGTCGAGGGCGGCGTGCCACTCCAGTACCAGGTGTCGATCCCGCTCGCCGTCTCTCTCGTCCTCTACATCCTCATCGGCTACATCAAGCCCGAGGACACCCCGGAGCGCGACGCGATCATCGCGACGATCAACTCCGACGACGACGATTCGGCTGCCGCCACGGTGCCGGTTCCGTCCGGTGCGGGTGACGACGCGATCGCGTCCCGCACGCAAAGCTAGCCGCCCACCCGAAAAGACCGGGGCTCTGCCCCGTACCCCGCTGCTCAATCGCCGCAGGGGCTTGATAGACCAAGCCCCTGCGGCCTCTCCAGCCCCACCGACGACTGAGACGCAGAACCCGAGGCAGAGCCCCGACCTTCCAGCCCCACCGACGACTGAAGCGCAGGGTCCGAGGCGGAGCCCCGATCTTTTCAGCCCCGCCGGCGATTGAGGCGCGGGGTCCGGGGCAGAGCCCCGATCTTTTCAGCCCCGCCGGCGATTGA
>NZ_JBEOVM010000159.1:0-10896 GCF_040295505.1 Streptomyces sp. NPDC002790
GGCCTTCGTGGGGTCGTTGCTGGTGTTGGTGGCCGTGCGGGCGGCGGGGGGTGGCGGGGCCCTCTTGTTTCCGTTCGCCTCGGGGGGCCGGCCCCTCGGACATCCTGATGTCCGAGGGGCGGCCGCTTTTCCGTGGCACCCTCACACACCCGACGCACATCACGCGGAGTATCCAGTTCTGCTTGTCACTGTGACGTCCTATGCTTCTCCTTCATCAACTGCCGCACGAGAACGGGCAGTTCGAACAGTCATCATCGATGGCATCGGGGGAGTCGTGTGAGCACCGCCTATGTACCGCAGCAGTCGCCGTCCGAGGCCGACGTCGGGGCGGTGGGGCCGCCCCCGCCCGCGAAACCGCCGCACGCCAGCGAGGCCACCCGGCTGCTCTGCGCCGGCGCCTATCTCGACCAGGGCTACCGGGACCGGGTCATCGAACAGCTGCATCTGTACGAGCAGCGCATCGTGGCCCCCTCGCTCGGCTTCGACGCGGCCCGCGTCCTCGCGCACGCGTTACGCGCCCGACGCATCGAAGTGGCCTGGTCCTGGGCCGTGCTCGGCCTGTGGGTGGTGGGCCTGCCGCTGACCGGCTACTGGATCCTCGTGTTCCTGCTGCCCTCCGCGCTGCTCGCGCTCGGCGTCTGGATCCGCGGGCCCGGCGAGCGGCCGCCGGTCTACCGCCGGGTGGTCGCCTGGTACGTGCGCTGGTGGGGGCGGCTCCTGCTGGCGATGCTGCTGCTCACCACCGTGTCCATGGTCCTGGGCGGTGGCGAGGACCAGTACGACAGCGCCTCCTACGAGACCCGCTCGGCCCTGTACGACATCCTGCCCGACTTCCTGAGCTGGATGATTCCCCAGGGCGCCGGCTCCGACGACACCCTGAACGGCTGGCTCACGCTGCTCCTGCTCGCTCTGATCGCCGCGTGCGTGGGCGCCCAGCGCAGCCAGTTCGCCCGCGCACTCGGCGCCGAGCTGTCCGAGGCGCGGTTCGGGGACGCGACGGCCGACCCGGCGGAGAGCGCCGAGGGGACCCGCTTCCAGCGGGTGAAGCGGCGGATCAGGGTCGAGCAGCACGCACCGCTGATCATGTACCACGCGGTCCGGCCGTTCTGCGGGGCGGGCGCACCGGTCGACACCTGGACCCTCGCCGTAGAGCTGCGGCCCGACGGGATGAAGAAGCAGCAGCCGCTCAACAACCGGAAGATCCTGGAGCAGATCCGCCCGCTGCTCGAACAGCTGCGGCTGCCCGCCGAGTTCGCGGGCACCACCGTGCGCGACCGGCTGCGCCGGCTGGAGATCGACGAGTGCGTCTTCCTGCCCGCCGAGGGCCTCACGCACCGGGAGGACGCCCCCTACCAGCCGGAGGCCTACGAGGAGCACCGGGCGCGGTCCGTCGAGGAAGGCGCGGAGAAGCGCCGGCACTTCCTGCGGATCCGGGTCGGCGGCTGGGAGGAGGAGCTGGTCGTCACGGTCTTCGTCCGCGTCCACACCCAGGGCCGGATGCTGATGCTGGAGATCGCGCCGCACGTCCTCGCCCCGGTGCGGGAGCCGTTCCAGAACGCGGACCGCACCGCCCACCAGTTCCGCCACAACAACCCGCTCGGCAAGGCCGCCTGGGCCTTCGCGCGGGTGGCCGGCTCTCCGGTGCGCTCCCTCGTCACCATCGGCCGCTGGGTCGGGTACGGCTGGCAGGTGCTCACCGGCGGGCACGGGAGCGCGCTGCCGGACGGCCCCGCCGTGTCGGTGCGTGAGCTCGGCTCGGAGGGCCCCGGCTCGCAGTTCCAGCAGATGGACGTCGAGCGCTACCTCAAGTCGATCCAGGACCGCATCGCCAACGGAGTGCTCCACGCGCTCGCCGAATCCGGCTACCAGACGGGCGAGTTCGTCCAGAAGATCGTGAACATCAGCAGTGGCGGCGTGAACATCGACCGGGTCGAGGACTCCACCTTCGCCGTCGGTTCGCACGCCCGCGCGACGTCGGGAGCGGCTGACGGCGCCACCCAGAAAGAGAAGGGAACCGACGACCATGGCGGCGAATGACGAGCCCTCGGTCTCCATCGGTGACGTCCACGGCAGCACCTTCGCCATCGGCAGCCACGCCCACGCGGAGAGCCACACGAACAGCGCACCGCAGGACGACGAGGTGATGCGGGAGCTGCTCGAGGCGGTGCGTGCGCTCCGCGCGGACCTGCCGCGGCTCCGGGACGAGGACGGACAGCTGCGCACCCTCGACGCCGAGCTCGCCGAGACGGAGGGTGAGATCACCCGCACCGGGCGCGCCCCGGCGAGCCGGATCGAGCGGCTGCGCGCGCTGCTCGGCGACTCGCAGGCGGTCGTCTCGCTGCTCTCGTCGGCCGGCACGGTGGCCGCGATGCTGGGGAACCTGAGATGAGCGGACGCCACTGGAACGAGGAGACCCAGCGCTGGGAGGAGGCGGGCTCGGGCCCCGGCGCGGTGTCGTCGCCGCCCCCGCCCCGGCCGGAGTACGCACCCCCGGAGCCCTGGCCGGGACCCGAGATGCCGGGCCCGCCCGCGCCGGCGCCCGGCCGCACCCGGCGCTTCGCCCTCGTGCTGGTGGGCGCGGCCGTGCTCGGCGCCGCCGTCGCGACGACGGTGGTGCTGCTCGGCCGCGGGGAGGAGCCCGGACCGGATCCGAAGCCGACCGGGACGTCCGCGGCGCCCACCAGCTCCGGCCCGGAGCCCACTCCGACTCCCACACCCACACCCACCGGTTCGTCGGACGACGAGCTCCCCGCCGGCTACCGGCAGGTGGCGGACGCGGCGGGCTTCGCGCTCGCCGTG
The DNA here is from genome assembly GCF_040295505.1 of Streptomyces sp. NPDC002790. Classification (NCBI taxonomy): domain Bacteria; kingdom Bacillati; phylum Actinomycetota; class Actinomycetes; order Kitasatosporales; family Streptomycetaceae; genus Streptomyces; species Streptomyces sp. NPDC002790. Next base: position 2,800 of record NZ_JBEOVM010000159.1, read on the forward strand.
CCCGAGGGCTGGGACCGCAGCGAGAGCAAGCAGGGCGTGTTCTACACGTCCCCCGACGAGTCCTCGCTCATCCAGGTCTTCACCATCACGGAGCCCGACACCACACCGCTCGAATCGCTCCGGGTCGCGGCCGGGGATCTCGAGGCCAGACTGGCGAAGGACGGGTACGAGGAGGTCTCACTGGAGGAGACATCGGCTCCCGAAGGAGCCTCGGAAGAGGTCACCGACGACGCGGCCGAACTCGTCTACGCGTACGACAGCGAGAAGCTGGGCGCGCGCAGAAAGGTGGTCGACTTCTCGTTCACCGCGCAGGACGGCACGCAGTACGCGGTGCTCGTCGCGGCCCCGGAGTCCGAGTGGCCCGGGCAGCGGGACCGGCTCGCCACCGCGCTGTCGCGGTTCGCACAGGAGTGAGCGGACGCGGGCGGCAGGCACCCCTCTCACACGGCGCCGCCGCCCGCTCTCACGCAGCGTCGCCGCCCGCTCCCGCGCGGTGTCGTGACACAGCGCACTTTCGTCGCTGTGGGGGCATGCTTGCCATGCGCCGGGGCAGGGGCTTCCGACGTCACCGGAGAGAGCGCCGAAAGGGCGTTTGCGGTGCTCGGGGGACATTCCCGGAACGGAAGGCGAAGCAGGTCGTGTCAGTACAGAACACCATCCATGTCGACGGAGAGTGGCGCGGGGCCGCAGCAGGGGCCACGCGCGAGATCCTCGACCCTGCGGATGCCAAGCCGTTCGCCGTGATCGCCGAGGGCGGTACCGAGGACGCGGACGCCGCGATCGCCGCCGCCCGCAAGGCCTTCGACGAGGGCCCGTGGCCGACGACGCCCGTCGCCGAGCGCGCGGCCCTGCTGCGTCGCGTCGCCGACCTGCTCGTCCGGGACCGCGAGAAGATCGGCCTCCTGGAGAGCCGGGACGCGGGCAAGACCGTCGAGGAGGGCCGCGTCGACGTCGACTGCGTCGCCGACGCCTTCCGCTACTTCGCCGACCTCGTCATCGGCGAGGGCGCGGGCCGCGTCGTCGACGCCGGGTCCGACGACATCCACAGCGTCGTCGTGCACGAGCCCGTCGGCGTCTGCTCCATGATCACGCCGTGGAACTACCCGCTCCTGCAAGCGAGTTGGAAGATCGCCCCGGCGCTCGCCGCGGGCAACACCTTCGTCATCAAGCCGAGCGAGATCACGCCGCTGACGACGGTCGTCCTTGTCGAGCTGCTGGTCGAGGCCGGGTTGCCGCAGGGCGTCGCCAACATCGTGACGGGACCCGGCGCCACCGTCGGCGCCCGGTTCGCCGACCACCCCGACGTCGACCTCGTCTCCTTCACCGGCGGCCTGATCAGCGGCACCAAGGTCGCGCAGGCCGCGGCCGTCTCCGTCAAGAAGGTCGCCCTCGAACTCGGCGGCAAGAACCCGAACGTCGTCTTCGCCGACGCGTGCGAGGCGGACGAGGACTTCGACACCGCCGTCGACCAGGCGCTCAACGCCGCGTTCATCCACAGCGGCCAGGTCTGCTCCGCCGGCTCCCGGCTCATCATCGAGGAGTCCGTACGCGAGCGCTTCGTCGCCGAACTCACCCGCCGCGCCGAGAAGATCCGCCTCGGCCGCGGCACCGAGGAAGGTGTCGAGTGCGGCCCGCTCGTCAGCGAGCCGCAGCGCGCCAAGACCGAGGACTACGTCGCCTCCGCGCTCGCCGAGGGTGCCGTGCTGCGCTGCGGCGGCAAGCGCCCCGAGGCGTCCGAGGCGCGGCCCGCCACCGGCTACTTCTACGAGCCGACCGTCCTCGACCAGTGCCACCGCGAGATGCGCGTCATCCGTGAGGAGACCTTCGGTCCGATCCTCACCGTCGAGACGTTCCGCACCGAGGACGAGGCCGTGGCGCTCGCCAACGACACCGAGTACGGCCTCGCGGGCGGCGTGTGGACCACCGACGCGGGCCGGGCCCGCCGGATGGCCCGCCTCCTGCGCCACGGCACCGTCTGGATCAACGACTTCCACCCCTACCTGCCGCAGGCCGAGTGGGGCGGGTTCGGGAAGAGCGGTGTGGGGCGCGAGTTGGGCCCCGCCGGGCTCGCCGAGTACCGGGAGAGCAAGCACGTGTACCAGAACCTGGCGCCCAAGCCCGTCCGGTGGTTCGCGGGCTGACCTCGCCCACCCGTTCCTGAACGACTCGGGGCTCTGCCCCGGACCCCGCGCCTCAAACGCCGGCGGGGCTGGAATTTCCGCTGGGCCGGAATTGCCAGCGGGCTGCAAAGGCAGCCGGATTACTTGGAGTTGAGCAGAGCAATGTCTGAAAGCACCTACGACTACGTCATCGTCGGTGGTGGCACCGCGGGGTCGGTGATTGCCTCACGGCTCACCGAGAACCTGGATGTCACCGTCGCCGTCATCGAGGGTGGCCCCAGCGACATCGACCGCGACGACGTGCTGACGCTGCGCCGCTGGCTCGGCCTGCTCGGCGGCGACCTGGACTACGGCTACACCACCACCGAGCAGCCGCGCGGCAACTCGCACATCCTGCACAGCCGCGCCAAGGTGCTGGGCGGCTGCTCGTCGCACAACACGCTCATCTCGTTCAAGCCGCTGCCCGGCGACTGGGACGAGTGGGCGGCGGCGGGCGCCGAGGGTTGGGACCACAAGGCGATGGACCCGTACTTCGCCAAGCTGCGCAACAACATCGTCCCGGTCGACGCGAAGGACCGGAACGCGATCGCGAGCGACTTCGTCGAGGCCGCTCAGGCGGCGACCGGTGTGCCGCGCGTCGAGGGCTTCAACAAGGGCCCGTTCAAGGACGGCGTCGGCTTCTTCGACCTCTCGTACCACCCCGAGAACAACAAGCGCTCCAGCGCGTCCGTGGCGTACCTGCACCCGCACATGGAGGCGGGCGACCGCCCCAACCTGACGCTCCTCCTTGAGACTTGGGCGTACAAGCTGGAGTTCGACGCCTCGGACGAGGGGCTGCGGGCGCGCGGCGTGCGCGTGCGAGGCAAGGATGGTGTGGAGAAGCTCATCTCCGCGCGCACCGAGGTCCTCGTGTGCGCAGGCGCCGTCGACACACCGCGCCTGCTGATGCACTCCGGTATCGGCCCGAAGGCGGACCTGGAGGCCCTCGGCATCCCGGTCCTGCACGATCTGCCGGGCGTGGGCGAGAACCTGCTCGACCACCCGGAGTCGGTCATCGTCTGGGAGACGAACGGGCCGATCCCCGAGAACAGCGCGATGGACTCCGACGCGGGCCTGTTCATCCAGCGCGACCCGGCCGCTTCCGGTCCTGACCTGATGTTCCACTTCTACCAAATCCCGTTCACGGACAACCCGGAGCGCCTCGGCTACGAGCAGCCGGAGCACGGGGTGTCCATGACGCCGAACATCCCCAAGCCGAAGAGCCGCGGCCGCGTCTACCTGACCAGTGCGGACCCCGAGGTCAAGCCCGCCCTCGACTTCCGTTACTTCACGGACGAGGACGACTACGACGGCAGGACCCTCGTCGACGGCATCAAGATCGCCCGCGAGGTCGCCAGGACCGAGCCGCTGGCCGGCTGGCTCAAGCGCGAGGTCTGCCCCGGTCCCGACGTCACGGACGACGAGGCGCTCAGCGAGTACGCGCGCAAGGTCGCGCACACCGTCTACCACCCCGCGGGAACTTGCCGCATCGGTGCTGCGGGCGATGAACTCGCCGTGGTAGACCCCCAGTTGAAGGTCCGCGGGCTGCAATCCATTCGTATCGCCGACGCGTCCGTCTTCCCGACGATGCCCGCGGTGAACCCGATGATCGGGGTGCTCATGGTCGGGGAGAAATGCGCCGAACTCCTGGGTGGTGATGCGTGATGAGTACGACTGTGTCTCCTGTGGATGCCGGTGAGCGGACCGATTCCGGGTCCGAGACCGTGTTCGCCGTACGTAATCTGTGGAAGGTCTTCGGACCGAAGGCCGACCGCGTGCCGGAGCAGACCGAGCTTGCGGACCTGAGCGCCGCCGAGCTGCGGGCGAAGACCGGCTGCACGGCCGCCGTGCGCGATGTGTCGTTCGACGTGAAGCGGGGCGAGGTCTTCGTTGTCATGGGCCTGTCCGGCTCCGGCAAGTCGACCCTCGTACGCTGCCTGACCCGGCTCATCGAGCCGACGTCGGGACAGCTGGAGATCGACGGCGAGGACGTCCGCGGCATGGACAAGTCCCGCCTGCGCGAACTGCGTCGGCACCGCGCGGCGATGGTCTTCCAGCACTTCGGGCTCCTCCCGCACCGCACGGTCCTCGACAACGTCGCGTACGGCCTGGAGATCCAGGGCATGGGGCGTGCGGAGCGCCGCGCGAAGGCGATGGAGGTCGTCGCGAAGGTGGGCCTGGAGGGGCTGGAGGCGCGGCGTCCGGGGCAGTTGTCCGGTGGTCAGCAGCAGCGTGTCGGGCTGGCGAGGGCGTTGGCCGTCGACCCGGAGGTTCTTCTTTTCGACGAACCGTTCAGCGCGCTCGACCCGTTGATCCGGCGGGACATGCAGGAGGAGGTCGTGCGCCTGCACCGCGAGGAGGGCCGCACGATGGTCTTCATCACGCACGACCTCCAGGAGGCGCTGCGGCTCGGCGACCGGATCGCGTTGATGCGCGACGGTCGCGTGGTGCAGCTCGGTACGCCCGAGGAGATCGTGGGCGCGCCCGCCGACGACTACGTCCGCGAGTTCGTCCGTGACGTGCCGCGCGAGCAGGTCATGACCGTACGCAGGGTCATGCGGCCCGCGGATGCGGACGAGGCGGATCGGGGGCCGTCGATCGGGGCGGGGGCGACGGTTTCGGAGGCGATCGAGGCGGTGGCTTCCAGCGGGTTTGCGGTGCGGGTGGTGGAGGGCGGGGAGTGTGTCGGCGTCGTCGACCATGAGCGCCTGCTGGGGGTGGTGGCGGGTGTGAGTCCTGAGCCCGGCACCGGTCCTACGCCTCGGGGCTCCGCCCCGGACCCCGCTGCTCAATCGCCGCAGGGGCTTGAAAAGCCCGATTCGCCGGCGGGGCTTGAAAGGCCTGCTCAATCGCCGCAGGGGCTTGAAAAGGACGAGGGTGCCGATGAGGAGGCCCCCGCCCCGGGTGACCGGAAGACCGAGGGCACGGAGACCGACTGATGGCTACCGCCGTAACGGCCGTTTCGGCCAAGGGTGCGGGGGAGCGGCCGCGGGCCCTCTGGCGTAACCGTCCCCTGGGCAAGATCGTGTTGCTTGTTGTCGCCGCGGCGATCCTCGTTCCGCTGGCCATCGCCAAGTGGCACAACGGGACCTGGCCGCACGCCCTGACCGTGGACCTCGCCGAACCCCTCGGCGACGCCACGGACTGGATCATCGACAACCGGGACAGCCACCCGCTGTTCCTGTACTTCTTCGGCTACATCAGCAACGCCGTGGTCATCTCCGTACGCGCCGTCTACCTGGTGCTGCTGGCCGCGGGCTGGGCCGGAGTGACGGCGGGCGCCGGGCTCATCGCCTGGCGCGTCGCCGGCTGGCGCCTCGCCGCGTCCACCGTGATTGCGTTCCTCGCATGCGGCGCCCTCGGTATGTGGGTGCCCACCATGCAGACGCTCGCGCTCATGGTGATCGCCGTGCTCGCCTCGGTGATCGTCGGCGCCCTGCTGGGCCTCGCCGCGGGCCTGAGCGACACCATGTACCGGGGACTGCGTCCGGTCCTCGACACCATGCAGGCGCTCCCGGCGTACGCGTACCTGCTCCCGGTCGTCCTCGTCTTCGGCATGGGCGTCCCGGCGGCCGTACTCGCCACGGTCGTCTACGCCGCCCCGCCGATGGCCCGCCTCACCGCGCTCGGCCTGCGCTCCGCGGACGCGGGCGTGATGGAGGCGGTCACCTCGCTCGGCGCCACGGCCCGCCAGCGGCTGCTCTCCGCCCGCCTCCCGCTGGCCCGCAACGAGCTCCTCCTCGGCCTCAACCAGACCATCATGATGGCGCTGTCCATGGCCGTCATCGCCTCCGTGATCGGAGCCGGCGGCCTCGGCGACCGCGTCTACCAGGCGCTCGCCTCCGTCGATGTCGGCGCCGCGCTCGCGGCCGGCATCCCGATCGTGCTGCTCGCCGTCGTCCTCGACCGGGTCACGGCCGCGGCCGGGGCGCGGATGGGCTCGCACGACACGGCGCCGGCCCCGTGGAAGTGGGGCGTGGTCGCGCTCGGCACCGTGGTGGTCGCCCTGGTGGCCCGCTTCGTGGACCGCCTCGACTGGCCCGACTCCTGGGTCGTGAACATCTCCACGTCGGTCAACGAAGCGGTCGACTGGATGACCGACCACCTCTACACCGGCGTCCCGTACATCGGCGGCACCGCCGACTGGGCCGCGCACTTCACCACGGGGGTCCTCAACCCGGTGCGCGACGGCCTCACCTGGCTGCCCTGGTGGTCGGTGCTGCTGATCGTCGCCGCGCTCGCCTGGCTGATCGGCACCTGGCGCACCGCGCTCACCGCGGTCCTCGCGATGGCCGCGATCGGCGTGCTGGGAGTGTGGAAGCCGTCCCTCGACACGCTGTCGCAGGTCATCGCCGCGGTCCTGGTCACCCTGGTCCTCGGCGTCGCGGTCGGCATCGGCGCGGCCCGCAGCGAGCGCATCGAACGGCTGCTCCGCCCCGTCCTGGACGTGTTCCAGACGATGCCGCAGTTCGTGTACCTGATCCCGGTCGTCGCCCTCTTCGGCGTCGGCCGCGCCCCGGCCGTCGCGGCGGCCGTGGTCTACGCGCTCCCCGCCGTCGTACGCATCACGACACAGGGGCTGCGACAGGTGGACCCGGCCGCGATGGAGGCGTCCCGCTCGATGGGCGCGACCACGTGGCAGCAGCTGCGGCAGGTCCAACTCCCGCTCGCCCGCCCGGCGTTGCTGCTCGCCGTCAACCAGGGCGTCGTCCTGGTCCTCGCCGTCGTCATCATCGGCGGCCTGGTCGGCGGTGGCGCGCTCGGCTACGACGTGGTGTTCGGCCTCGCGCAGGGCGACCTGGCCACCGGCCTCGTCGCGGGCGCCGCGATCGTCTGCCTGGGCCTGATGCTGGACCGGGTGACGCAGCCGACGGGACGCCGTACGAGCACCGGAAAGGAGGCGTGACATGCGAATCGACATGCGAACTCGCAGGGCATTCACGGCGGTTGCGGGATCGGTCGTCCTCCTCACGGCCACGGGCTGCGGCGCGGCCGACATGACCAAGCAGGCCTCCCCGTACGCCAACGCGCAGGGCGCCAAGACGGTGACCCTCTCGGTCCAGTCCTGGGTCGGCGCACAGGCCAACGTGGCGGTCGCCCAGTACCTCCTGGAGCACGAGCTCGGCTACCGGGTCGACACGGTCCAGGTCGACGAGGTGCCCGCCTGGGACGCCCTCAGCCAGGGCCGCGTCGACGCGATCCTGGAGGACTGGGGCCACCCCGACCAGGTGCAGCGCTACGTCAAGGACAAGAAGACGATCCAGCCGGCCGGCGGCCTCGGTGTCACAGGACACATCGGCTGGTTCGTCCCGACGTACTTCGCGAAGAAGCACCCCGACGTCACCAACTGGAAGAACCTCAACAAGTACGCCGACCAGTTGAAGACGGCGGAGAGTGGCGGCAAGGGCCAACTCATCGACGGCTCCCCGTCGTACGTCACGAACGACACGGCGCTGGTGAAGAACCTGAAGCTGGACTACCAGGTCGTCTTCGCCGGTTCGGAAGCCGCCCAGATCACGCAGATGAAGCAGTTCGCCAAGCAGAAGAAGCCGTTCTTGTCGTACTGGTACACCCCGCAGTGGCTGACGCAGCAGGTGCCGATGACGGAGGTGAAGCTGCCCAAGTACAAGGAGGGCTGCGACGCCGACCCGAAGAAGATCACCTGCGCCTATCCGACGACGCCGCTCCAGAAGTACCTCAACACGGGCTTCGCCAAGAACGGCGGCGAGGCGGCGCAGCTCCTGAAGAACTTCAAGTGGACGACGGAGGACCAGAACCAGGTCTCCCTCCTCATCGCCGACAAGAAGCTCACGCCGGAGGCGGCGGCCAAGAAGTGGGTCGACACCCACCACTCGACGTGGAAGAACTGGCTCCCGAAGAAGTAGCCACTCCTCCCGTCCGTGCGCCGAGGCCCCGCCCGCATCCCGCGGCCGGGGCC
>NZ_JBEOVM010000160.1:0-10851 GCF_040295505.1 Streptomyces sp. NPDC002790
GGTCAATCGTCGGCGGGCTTGATCTATCAAGCCCCGCCGGCGATTGAGGCGATCAAGCCCCTGCGGCGATTGAGCAGCGGGGTCCGGGGCGGAGCCCCGTGGCGTCGGCGCCTTCAGGGTGAGGAGGCGGGGTCCAGGTTCAGGGCCGCTTCCTCGTCCGGCGAACCCGGAGGGGCCTGGTAGACGACCAGGCGTTGGCCCCCCGTGCGGGCGAGCCGCATCACCTCGAACGTGAGCGTCATCGCACCGACCTTCGGATGCGCGAAGGACTTGGTGCCGCCACTGCGTTCCTGGACGTCGTACCGGTCCCAGATGCGGGTGAAGTCCGTTGACTTGAGGGTGAGTTCGCCCACGAGTGCGGTCAGCCGCGGATCGTCGGGATCGGTACCCGCGATGGCCCGCAGGTGCGCCACCGACGCGGTCACCGTCTCCTCCCACGGCACGTACAGCTCACGCCCCGTCGGGTGCAGGAAGAGGTAGCGCGTGATGTTGCGCTGCTCGTCCGGCCAGTCCCACAGCCCCGGCAGCAGCCGACGGCCCGGCGGATTCGCGGCGAGTACGTAGTTGTGCCGGCTGACGACGTACGCGGGCAGCGGTCGCAGCGCCTCCAGCACCCGCAGCACCGAGGGACGGACCGTGTCGTCGGCGGTGGGACGCGGTTCGCTGGGGCGTCCCGAGGCCAGTTCCGCCAGTTCGTGGAGGCGCTCGTAGGAGTCGCCGCGCAGCCGCAGGGCGCGGGCGATGGCGTCGAGCACGGCGGCGGACGGGTTGGTCTCGCGGCCCCGCTCCAGGCGCGTGTAGTAGTCGACGCTGACGCCCGCGAGCGTGGCCAGCTCCTCGCGGCGCAGCCCGGGTGTGCGGCGCAGGCCCGTACCGGCGGGCAGGCCCGCGTCGGCCGGGGTGACCTGCCCCCTGCGGGCCCGCAGGTAGCGGCCCAGTTCCGTGGTCTCAGCCATACGTGCATTCTGCATCGTCGTCGAGAGCGGTGGGGGGCCGTCTCAGGGCCAGGAACGCGGCACCCCGGTGGAGCGCGGCCTGCCACCTTTCGCCGCGCGGCCGCAGAGTGGTTCTCGCTGCGGGTGGCCGGCAGGCGAGGGCCCTTCTCGGAAGGGCCCGGGGCCCAGGGAGTGCATGTCACAGGGCCGCGGCCCGTGCCGGCCGCCCACCCGCACTTCGAACACCGCGCCCCAGGAGGACCGTGTGACCACCGTCGCCGCCAGAGCCCGTACTCGTACGCGACCCGTACTCGACGCCGAGGCAACCGCACCCGGCCGCACCGGCCGGACCCCCGCCCTCCTCGCCGCGCTGCTCGGCTTCGCCGTGATCACCATCGACGTGTCGGCGGTGAACATCGCGCTGCCCGGCATCCGCGACGACCTGCACGGCGGGATGGCCGGGTTGCAGTGGGTGGCGGACGCGTACACGTTGATGTTCGCCGGGCTGATGCTCTCGGCGGGTGCGCTGTCCGACCGCACGGGCGCCCGCCGCGCCTACGTCCTCGGCACCGCCCTCTTCACCGTCGCCTCGCTGGCCTGCGCCGTCGCGCCCGGTCTCGGCGCGCTGATCGTGGCCCGGGTCGTCCAGGGCGGGGCGGCGGCGGTCCTCATGCCGGCCTCGCTCGCGCTGATCCGGGAGGCGTACGACGACGCGCGGCAGCGGGCGCGGGCGATCGCGCTGTGGACGGTCGGCGGTTCGGTGTCGATGGCGGCGGGCCCGGTGCTCGGCGGCGTACTGACCGAACACGTCGGCTGGCGTGCGGTGTTCTTCCTCAACCTGCCCGTGGGCGCGGCGATCCTGGCCCTGCTCGTGAAGGTCGCCCCCTCGCCCCGCCGCCCGGCACCGATCGACGTCCCCGGCCAGATCACGGCCGTCCTCACGCTGGCGGGCCTGACCTTCGCGGTGATCGAGGGCGGTGGCCTGGGACTCGTGGCACTGGTGGTCGCTGTCGTCTGCGCGCTCACCTTCTACGTGACGGAGAAGCGGCACCGCGCCCCGATGGTCCCGCTGACCATGCTGCGCGACCGCACGGTGTCGGTGTCGCTGGCGGTCGGCTTCGCCGTCAACGTCGGCTTCTACGGGGTGGTGTTCCTGCTCGGCCTCTACCTCCAGCAGCTCCGGGGCATGTCCGCGACGGCGGCGGGCCTGGTCTTCGTGCCGCTGGCCGTACTGATCACCGGGACGAACCTGATCTCGCCGCGCGTGGCCGAACGCTTCGGCCGCCGCCCGGTCGTCGTCATCGGCCAACTCGTGCTGGCGCTCGCCATGTTCGCCCTCCTGCCGCTGACCGCGCACACGCCGATGTGGCTGCTCCTGCTGCTCCTCGTCCCGACCGGGCTCGGCGGGGCGTTCGCGATCCCCGCGGTGACGGCGATGCTGATGGACGCGGTTCCGGGCCCGCGCGTGGGCACGGCCTCCGGCCTCCTCAACGCGCTGCGCCAGACCGGCGGGGCGCTGGCGGTGGCCCTCTTCGGCACGTTGCTCGCGGGGTCGGGGGAGGGCACGTTCTCCCTGGCCGGGATGCGGGTGAGCCTGGTGGTTGCGGGCACCCTCCTGGCCGCGACGGCAACGCTGAGCGCGGCGCTGCTGCGCACATCAAGCCCCGCCGGCGATTGAGGCGCGGGGTCCGGGGCAGCGCCCCGTGGCGTCAACCACGGTCGACCGCAACAGAACCACGGGCGTACCGCCCCGGCGGCACCCCCACCACCCGCTTGAAGCACCGCGTCAAATGTGACTGGTCATAGAACCCACACGCCTCCGCCACACCGGCAGGTGCTTGCCCACCCAGCAACAACCCCCGCGCCCGATCCACCCGCCGCGCCATCAAGTACTGATGCGGAGCAATCCCGTACGCCGCCCCGAACGACCGCACCAGATGCGCCGGATGCGCATGCACAAGCCCCGCCGCCTCCCTCAGGTCGACCCCCTCCACCACCCGCGCATCGAGCAACTCCCGCAACGCAGCCGCCACCCGCCGATCCGGCACCGGCTTACGCACATCGGCCAGCGCCGGCCGCAACCGCTCCCGGAGCCGCTCCCCGACGAGCGCGAGCCGCCCCGCGGCCTCCAGCTCGTCCCCGCGGTGCGCGAGCGCACCGTGCAGCTGCCCGATCCGCCGCCGCAGCATCGGATCCACCAGGTCGGGCCGGTCCACGGCGGCCCCGATGAACGAAGAGTCGAGCGGCCCGTCGCCCGCCGCGTCCAGGTACAGCACCCGCTTCCGGAACCCCTCCGGCGTCGCGGCCTGCCCATTGTGCGGAACGTGCGGCGGCAGCAGCGAGACCGTGCCGAGCGGCGTCCCGTGCTCGTGCCGCTCCAGGTCGTAGCGGACCGCGCCCTCGTCGACGATGAGCAGCGTCCAGGTGTCGTGCACGTGCATCGGATAGACGTGCCGTGTGAAGTGGGCGTGGAAGACCTCCGTGACACCCGGCACACCGGGCCGCCACGCACTGATCTCCTCTCCGGAACCAGAACCGGGACCGCTGACCGCCATGCAAAAAACGTACAAGACCAGCAGGTAAGCCACCCGGCAGTCTCAACCCATGAGCACCGAGACCACCGCTACCGCCACGACCGCCCCCGCCTCCGTCCGCTTCGACACCAAGATCGCGGTGCTGCTCCGCGACGACCTGGAGACCTGGCAGCGCCTGAACGTCACGGCCTTCCTGGTCAGCGGCCTCGGCCCGCAGCTGCCCGAGGTGATCGGCGAACCCTACGAGGACGCGGACGGCACCCCGTACCTGCCGATGTTCCGCCAGCCGGTGCTGGTCTTCGAAGGCGGCAAGGACCTCCTGAAGACCGCCCACGAACGCGCCCTGCGCCGCGCCCTGCCCCGCGCCGTCTTCACGTCCGACCTGTTCGCCACCGGCCACGACGCCGACAACAGGGCGGCCGTACGCGCGGTGTCCGCCGCCGAGCTCGACCTGGTGGGCCTCGCGGTCTATGGCCCGCGTAACGCGGTCGACAAGGTTCTGAAGGGCGCCCGCATGCACCCGTGACTCGCAGCACCCGTGACTCGCAGCACCCGTGACCCGCATGCACCCGTGACCCGCATGCACCCGTGAGCCGGATCCGCGGTCCTGCGGCTACTTCTTGCGGTGGTTCAGAAGCTGCTCGCGCAGGACCGTGAGCTGGTGCGACGTCTCCACGGCGAGGCCCTCCTCCAGCGTCGTCATCGCCAGCAGCAGCGCGTCCGCCACCATCAGGGCCGTGAGCGCCTCCGTGGTGATTCCGGTGGGCGTGTGCGGGGCGGTGAGGACCGCGTCGACCCGGTCCCCGTACAGCTCGGCCAGCTCGTCCGTGACGAGGACGACCCGCGCGCCCACCGCCCGCGCCCGGTCGATCAGCACCGTCAACTCGGGGAGATCGCGGCCCGGTTGGAAGATGACGACCGCGTCGCCCTTGCGCAGCCGCAGCAGATGGTCCGCGAGGGCGAACCCCGTCGCCCCGACGTACTGCGCCCTGCGCCCGACCCTGCCGAGTGCCAACGCCAGGTGTCGCGCGGCGAGTTCGGACGCCGCGACCCCGTAGCAGTGGATCTCGCCGGCCTCGGCCAGAGCCGCCACGGCGTCCCGCAGCGCCTCGCCCGGCGTCAGCCGCCGGGCGTGCTCGATGCGCTCGGCGGCCTCGTCGAACACCTCGCCCCAGATGGCGTCCAGATCGCGGCCGACATGGTCGATGCGCTGCTTGAGCCGCACCTCGGGCGCCACCGCGGACGTGAGGTCCGAGGCCAGCTCCCGCTTGAGCGCGGGCAGCCCCGCGTACCCGAGGCGTTGCAGCGTGCGCACCACGCTCGCGTTGCTGGTGCCGCTCGCCGCCCCCAGTTCCTGCGCGGACGCGAACAGCAGGGACTCGGCCGGCGCGCTCACCAGGTACTGGGCCACCGCCCGCTCGGACGCGGACAGCTCGTCCCAGTGCTCGCGCACGGCGCCGCGCAGCCGAGCGGCCCCATCGGTAATTTTCATTACAGCTATTGACTCTCGTGTGACGGCCGTTACTCTCCTGGACAACGCATTCCAAGTGGAGAGCATCTCGTAATCGACGTTACACCGCGGTTTCGGGAACGGACCCTCACGGGCCCTCTCCGTGGCAAGGAGAACCATGGCATCCCGGACCCTCCCGGTCATCGACATCAGCGGCACCCCCCTGGCCCGCGGCCGGCAGTACGGCGAGGCCGTGCGTCCCCAACTGCACGCCGCCATCGGCTACTACGAGCAGGCCTTCGGCCAGTCCGCGGGCCTGACCTGGGACCGGGTCACCGCACGCGCGGCCCGCTGGCTGGAGCCGGTGCGCGCCTACGCCCCCGAACTCCTCGAAGAGATGCGGGGGATCGCCGACGGGGCGGGCGTCGACGTCCTGGACGTCCTCGCGCTCAACGCCCGCGGCGAGGTCATCTACGACCGCTCCTTCAAGGACATGGCCGCCGAGAAGGAGGAGGACCCCGCCGAAGAGGCTCCCGATGGCTGCACCTCCTTCGCCGCCTTCGGCGAGGCCAGCGGAGACGGCCACGTATGGGCGGGCCAGAACTGGGACTGGCGGGCCGGCGTCGCCGACACCGTCGTCATGATCCGGATCGTCCAGCCGCCCAAGCCCACCGTGATCATGCAGGTGGAGGCGGGCCAGATCGGCCGCCAGGGCGCCAACTCCGCCGGAATCGCCCTCAACGCCAACGGCCTCGGCGGCCGGTTCAGCGAGGCGATCGGCCTCCCGCAGACCGTCATCCGCCGCAGCGTCCTCGACACCCACACCGTCACCGACGCCCTCGACGTCCTGTGCCGCACCCGCGCCCACATCGCCAGCAACGCCCTGCTGACCTGCCGGGAGGGCTTCGCCGTCGACCTGGAGACGACGCCCGCGGGCATCGGCTGGCTGAACCCGACGAACGGCCTGCTCGTGCACGGCAACCACTACCAGGCCGGCGTCCCCGCGGCCCTCGCCGCCGACTACCGCCCGATGTCCTCCGACTCCCTGGTCCGCGTCCCGCGCGCCGAGCAGGGCCTCGCCGCGCTGCGGGAGTCCGGCGGCCCCGACGAGTCCCGCAAGCTCATCAAGCAGGCGATGTCGGACCACCTGGGCCTGCCCGAGTCCCTGTGCACCCACCCCGACGTCCGCAAGCCGGAGGTCAAGCACTGGATGACGCTCGTCTCGTCCTGCGTCGACCTGACCAGCGGCGACTACCACGTCACCGCCGGCACCCCCTGCGACCGCGACTACCAGCACCTGCCCTGGAACCTCTACGACGGCCCGTACGGAGACGCCCGATGAGACGCCTGATGGCGACGAAGCCCCGAAGAGTGCCGGCCGCGGCCCTGCTCGCCACGGTCACCCTCCTCGTCACCACCGCCTGCGCGGGCGCCGACCGCCCCGAGGGGGAGGGCGGCGGCACCCCGGCCGCCGACCTGAAGCTGGACGCCACCACTCCCGCCGCCAACGGCCCAGTGAAGAAGGCGAATTGGCTCCTTGAGGACGAGCCGGACTCCCTCGACCTGGATGCGCAGGGCGGCAGCGCGGGCCGCGTAGTCCTCACCAACGTATGCGAGCGCCTCTACCAGCTCCAGCCGGACATGACGACGAAGCCGCAGCTCGCCGAGAAGGCCGAAACGTCCGACGGTGGACGGAAGTTGACCTTCACCGTCCGCGACGGCGTCACGTTCCACGACGGCAAGAAGCTGACCGCCGACGACGTGCTGTGGTCGCTGAAGCGGCACGCCTCCAAGGACATGGAACAGTCCGACGAGTTCGAGAACGTCACCTCGATGAAGAAGACGGCCGCCGACCGCGTCACCGTCACCTTCAAGGCGCCCGACGCCATGTTCCTCAAGGCCATGGCGGGCGACGCGGGCATCGTCTGGAACAGGGCCCAAGTCGACAAGGCGGGCAAGGAGTTCGGCACGCCCGGACATCCGGACGCCTGCTCGGGACCGTACGAACTCGCCCGCTGGAAGTCCGGCGACTCGATCACCCTGCGCGCCTACGACGACTACTGGGGCAAGAAGCCGCTCACCCACGAGGTCGTCTTCCGCTGGGCCTCCGACAGCGCGCTGGTCAACGCGCTCAAGACGGGCGCGGCCGACGGCGCGTACGCGGAGTCCCCGAACACGGCGGCGGCGCTGCGCGCGGACAAGGACCTCAAGCAGTACTACGGCCCCTCCACCGCCTCGCTCGCCCTCATCCCCACCGACCGCGGCGGCCTCACCGACCCGAAGATCCGCCGCGCCCTCTCGCTCTCCCTCGACCGCACGGGCATCGCCGACTCCGGCTACGGCGGCCTCGTGCAGCCATGGGCGTCACCGGTCGGCTCGGGCGCCTGGGGCTACGAGAAGGACGAATTCGCCGCCGCGCAGAAGAAGTTGAAACACCTCGCCCCCGCCTCGCCCACCGCGTCCGACCTCGCCCGCGCCAAGAAGCTCGTCAAGGAGGCGGGCGCCCCCACCGCCCCCGTCGTCATCGGCACCGACGCGAGCCAGGGCCGCACCGTCATCGCGAACGCGACCCGCGCCGCCCTCCAGCGCGTCGGCATCCGCGCGGAGATCAAGACCGTGCCGACCGCCCAGTTCGAGGAGTTCTACAGCGACCCGACGGCCCGCGCCGACATCGACGTACTCGTGGGCGACTGGTACATCTCCAAGGCCGACCCCATGGGCTTCTACGACAACGGGCTCTCCGGCTCCTCGAACAACTGGGTCGGATTCAAGGACGCCGCGTACGACCGGCAGGTGAAGCAGGCACTCTCCACCCTCGACGACGCCGCCCGCGCGAAGCTCGCCATCACCGTCCAGCGCACCTTCGTCGAGTCCGCGGTGTGGATCCCGGTGGCCCAGGTGCCCACGATCCTCGTCCTGGACAAGAAGCTGACCGGGCCGACGGCCTCGCAGGCCTACCTCTACTACCCGTGGGCCGCCGAACTCGGCGCGAGGAAGGGGAAGTAGTGGCAGCCATCAAAGTACTTCCGCTGCGCGCGGTGGCGCTCCTCTCGCGTCGCCTCGCCGGTCTGGTCGCGACCCTCGTCGCCGCCTCGTTCGTCATCTTCGCCGCCGTGTACGCGGCGCCCGGCGACCCCGCGGTCTTCCTCGCGGGCGGCCGCGACAAGCTGACACCCGAACGGCTCGCGCAGGTCCGCGCGCAGTACCACCTCGACGAACCGCTCGTCGTGCAGTACGGCCGCTGGCTGTGGGACACCGTCCACCTCGACCTCGGCCGCTCCTTCAAGTACGGCGACCAGGTCGCGGACCTCATCTCCTCCCGGCTCGCCACCACGCTCGAACTCGTCGCCTACGCAACGGTGTTGTACGTGATCCTCGGGGTCGGCGCCGGGATCCTCGCGTCGGTGCGGCGCTCGACGTGGGTCGACTCGGCGGTGGTCGGCGGCACGACGCTCGCCGCCTCCGTCCCCTCGTTCGTCGCCGCGATCGCGCTGGTCTCGCTGTTCGGCGTGCAGCTCGGCTGGTTCCCGGTGACCGGCTCGGGCTCGGGCCTCGCGGGCACCCTGCACCACCTGACGCTGCCCGCCGTCTCGCTGGCCCTCGGCGCGCTCGCCATCATCAGCCGCGTCACCCGGCAGGCCATGGCGGACGCCGCCGCGTCCGACCACGTCGAGGCGGCCCGCGCCTCCGGCGTCCCGGAACGCGAGATCGTCCGCCGGCACGTCCTGCGCAACGCGCTGGGCCCCATCGTCACCATGTGTGGACTCGTCATGGCGGGCATGCTCGCCGGCACGGTCGTCGTCGAGACGGCGTTCGGCATCAGCGGCATCGGCTCCCTGCTCGTCAACGCGATCAACACCCACGACTTCCCGGTGGCGCAGGCCGTCCTGCTCCTCATGGTCACCGGATACGTGGTCGTGACGACGCTCGTCGACCTCGTGCACCCCCTCCTGGACCCGAGAGTGAAGGAGGCCCACGCATGACGGCGGCCCTCAGCCTGACCCCGGTCGGGACCACCCGGCGCCCGCTCGGCGTCACCCTCGCCGGGGCGGTGCTCGCGCTCGTGGTGCTCGCGGCGCTCGCCGCGCCCCTGCTCGCGCCCTACGCACCCGACGCCATCGACCTCTCCGCCTCCCTCGTCGGCACCGGTTCCGAGCACCTCCTCGGCACCGACTCCTCCGGTCAGGACCTGCTGTCCCGCGTCCTGTACGGCGCCCGGTCCAGCCTCGTCGCACCGGTCGCGCTGCTCGCGGTGGCCGCGGCGCTCGGCGTCACGCTCGGAGTGCTCGCCGCCTGGCGCGGCGGCTGGGTGGACACGCTGGTCTCCCGGCTCACGGACGTGATGTACGCCTTCCCCGGCCTGCTCTTCACGGTCCTGATCATCGCGGTGTTCGGCGCGGGCATGACGACGTCGGTCCTCGCGCTCGGCCTCGCCTTCACTCCGACCATCGCCAAGTACACGCGCTCTCTGGCCCTTTCGGAGGCCCGCAAGCCGTACGTCGACGCGTACCGGGTCCAGGGCATGGGCGGCGCCCGGATCTGCGCGCTGCACCTCGTCCCGAACCTGGGCCGGTCGATCCTCGGCTACCTGGTCGTCCTCTTCGGCGAGGCCCTGATGTCCCTCGCGACCCTCTCCTACCTGGGCTTCGGAGCCCAACCGCCGTCCTCCGACTGGGGCTTGATGGTCCAGGAGGGCCAGGCCGCGATCGTCCAGGGCGCACTCCTGCCCGCCCTCGTGCCCGGCACGGCCATCGCCCTGGTCGTCGTCTCCTTCAACGTCGTCGGGGTATGGGCGGCCGACCGCCTCGGAAAGCAGTCCTGATGACTACGACCATGAAGACGCTTCTCTCGATCGAGGACCTCACCGTCACGGTCCCCGGCGCCGCCCGCCCCCTCCTCGATTCCGTCTCCCTGAACGTCGCCGAGGGCGAAGTCGTCGGCCTGGTAGGGGAGTCGGGCTCCGGCAAGTCGACGACGGCGAAGGCGGCGCTCGGCCTGCTGCCGGACGGCGCCACGACCACGGGAACGGTCCGGGTCGAAGGCTCGGACGTCCTGGCCCTGCGCGGCGAGGAGTTGCGGAAGCACAGGTCGGAGACGGCCGCGATGATCCACCAGGACCCGCGCGCCGCCCTCAACCCCGTCCGCCGCATCGGCGACTTCCTGACGGAACGAGGGGCGACGAAGGCGGAGGCGCTCGACCTGCTCGCCGCGGTCGGCCTGCCCGACCCCGCCCGGCACGTGCGCCAGCGCCCGCACGAACTCTCCGGCGGAATGCTCCAACGTGTCGTCATCGCGGGGGCGTTGGCGGCCCGCCCGCGGCTCCTCCTCGCGGACGAGGCGACCAGTGCGCTCGACGTCACGACCCAGGCGGAGATCCTCACGCAGCTCCGCGAGGCCCGGGAGTCCCGGGGCGCCGGCCTCCTCTTCATCACACACGACCTGCACCTGGCGGCGGCCTACTGCGACCGGGTCCACGTCATGTACGCGGGCCGCGTGGTCGAACACCGTACGGCGGACGCGCTGTTCACGGCTCCGGCCCACCCGTACACCCGCGGCCTCCTGGCCTGCTCCCCAACGCTGGGCGAGTCCCGCCCCCTTGCCCCGATCCCGGGCAAGCCGCCGTCCCTCTCGGACACGTTCGGGGGGTGTCCGTTCGTGGACCGCTGTCCGGACGCGGATGCCGAGTGCGCCAACTGGCACCCGGAACCAAGCCCTTTGCCGGACGGCGGAACCGTCACATGCCGCCGCACCGCCCCCACGCCCCGGGGCTCCGCCCCGGACCCCGCTGCTCAATCGCCGCAGGGGCTTAAAGACGCGCCTCAAACGCCGGCGGGGCTTGATTCGCCTCAATCGCCGGCGGGGCTCCAAATGGAGCCCCTGCGGCGATTGAGCAGGCCCGTCCGGCAGGACTTTCGGGAAGGGGCGGGGTGGG
>NZ_JBEOVM010000161.1:0-10844 GCF_040295505.1 Streptomyces sp. NPDC002790
CCGAGGGTGTAGCCGAAGCCCGGCTCCAGCGGCTCGATCACGAACCGGGAGCGGAATTCGTCGACGACCTCTTCGGTCAACGAGGGACGCTGAGCAATGAGCATGAAGTGTTTGCCTCCAGTGTTCGGCGCCCGCAATTTGACGCCATAGACCCGGCAAAGCCTACGGGCCAAACGGCCCAGCCCCTGACCAGGTCCCCGCCGCCTCTGCCGGATACCGCCCGCGGACCGTCCGTGAGCACCTGTCACTCGCCCGCCGGAACCCGATGCCCGACCGGCGTGTTGACGCCCGTCAGATGCGGGTCGCGGCGTCCCACGCGGTCATGGCGACGTCGACGACGTTACCGAGGGCAACGCTGTCGGCGCCGTCGCGGGCCTGCAGGGAGAGGGCGTTGAGGACGGTGGTGTAGAAGTCGGCCAGGCTATCGGCAGCGACGGTGGCACCGGCGCCCGACACGGGGCCGGACTCGAGCGGGGCAAAACGCAGTGAAGGCCCGGTATCCACCGGGCCTTCACGTTCGAGTAGCGGGGACAGGATTTGAACCTGCGACCTCTGGGTTATGAGCCCAGCGAGCTACCGAGCTGCTCCACCCCGCGTCGGTACGCTGAACTGTACGGCACTGACCCGCTTCCACCGAATCGGTTCAGGCGGCCTGGCCCACTGCGGCCAGAGCCGGCCTGACTCAGCATCGGTCGCGGCCGCCCCAATCGAAGCGACACCACGCAGAGTGAGCTCCACAAACGGGAGGATCTCCATGTTGAAGCAGGCCGCGGAAGGAGTGCTGGTCCACCAGAGCCAGCTGCTCCAGAACAACACCGTTGTCGTGCGGGGCACGGAGGGTGTGCTACTCGTGGACCCCGGGATCACGGGCGATGAAATGGCCTGCCTGGCGAACGACCTCTGCGAGCACGGCCGACCCGTGACGGCAGCCTTCTCGACGCACCCCGATTGGGACCTCGTCCTCTGGCATGCCGAACTCGGCGAAGCACCCCGTTACGCGCCGGGCGCGGCGCAGTTGCCCCAGGCGGATCGGCCTGGCCCACGCCCGCAGGCCCCCGCTCGCCCTGAAGCCGGTACAACTCGGCCCAGCCACCTCCCCGGCCCTGCACTACCCACTCGGCGACGGCACCGACCCGACCGCCTGGACCACACTCCGACACCTCACCGCACACCTCAACGACCGCACGCACAAAGCAGGTTGAGGCCACGGTGCCGCCGCCGAGCAAGCAGGTCCGCATGAAGTCCGTCGAAGAGATCGCTGTCCTGGCCGACACCGCGCACGCAGGACATGTCGACAAGATCGGCGTGCCCTACATCGAGCACGTCCGCGCGGTGGCCGCAGGACTCGAACCGTTCAGCGACATTCTCGTCATGGCAGGCCTCCTGCACGACGTCCTGGAGGACACCGACTGGACCGCGGAAGGGTTGCGCGAGGCCGGAGTCCCGAGCCGGGTCGTCGAGATCGTCCAGGCGGTGACCAACGCTCCCGGCACGCCGTACGAGGAAAAGATCCACCGCATCACCGGCGACCCGGACGCCACACTCGTCAAGATCGCCGACAACGCCCACAACTCCCACCCGGACCGCGCCACCCAACTGCCCACAGCCCCGCGCGAACGTCTCCACGCGAAGTACCGGGCCGCCCGCGCCACCCTGTGGCCGGCAGCCGCCCGAGCCGACATCGAAACGATCGTGCGCATCGTGAACCCAGCGCTGCTCGCCGAACTGGACGAGCACCACGCCGCACCCGATTCGGGGAGTACCTAGACACTCCGAGACCTTCGGGGCGAGGTCCGGCCCCTGGAGCCGGCAGCCGAACCCGCACGCGGCCTACGACACCCTTCCCCTGCTTCACATCCGACTACCGACACGCGTACCGCCACACAGGATGAGGTGAACACGCCCGTTCAGTGGCACCCGCTCACCTATATGGTTCCCGCGGAGATGCGGGCGGTCCCCAACGAGGGTGATCTGTCGGTCATGGCTTCTCACGACCACAGCACACCGGCAGCGGACACCACACGGCGGCGAGTCCTCGGCCTGTCCACGGCTCTGATCGGCGGTGCGCTCACTACGTGTCTGGCGCCCGACGCCACCGCCCACTCACCTGTTCCGGCCGGCCTCGGGGCCGCCGGAACAGGAGCGCAGTCCGCCGGCTCCGACCACCGGCTCATGGGGCCACCCCGGACCGCTGCCATGCCGCTGCGGCGGCGCTACCGCGTCTCCGCCCGCTACGGGGTGCGTGGCAACTGGCAGGCGGGTCACCACACGGGAATCGACCTCGCGGTTCCTCAGGGAACGCCGGTCTTCGCCGTCCGCGCAGGCACCGTCGTGCTGGCCAAGCGGTCGGGCGACTACGGCAAGGCGGTGACCATCCGGATGTCGGACGGTCGCTACGCCGTCTATGGACACCTCAGCAAGATCCGAACCCGCAAGGGAGCCCGGGTCACCCCTGGCATGCGCATCGCGGACAGTGGCAGCACAGGACGCGCCACCGGTCCACACCTTCACCTCGAGATCCGCGCACGCCGCGGATACGGCTCGGACGTGAACCCTGTCACCTATCTGGCAAAGCACGGCGTCCGCCTCACGTGACACCGCCGTGCCACCGCTCCCGTCAGGTCAGGTACTGGCATGTCCCCCGCGGCATGTACGTCCCGTGTCCCGCACGCCCCGTGAACTCCCGCTCGGTCACGACCAGTTCGCCTCGCGACAGCACCGTCTCCACCCGCCCCGTGAGCCGCTTGCCCTCGTACGCCGAGTAGTCGACGTTCATGTGATGCGTCTCGGCGGAAATGGTCTGCTCGGCCGACGGGTCGTAGATCACCACGTCCGCGTCGGCGCCCGGCGCGATCGTGCCCTTCTTCGGGTACAGGCCGAACATCCGGGCCGGGGAGGCGCAGGCGATGTCGATCCAGCGGCGGCGCGAGATGTGCCCGTCGACCACGGCCTGGTGGAGGAGGTCCATGCGGTTCTCGACGCCCGGCATGCCGTTCGGGATCTTCGAGAAGTCGCCGCGGCCCAACTCCTTCTGCCCGCTGAAACAGAAGGGGCAGTGGTCGGTGGAGACAACCTGGAGGTCGTTCGTCCGCAGGCCCCGCCAGAGCGCCGTCTGGTGCTCCTTCGGCCGCAGCGGCGTGCTGCACACGTACTTCGCGCCCTCGAACTCCGACTCCGCCAGGTTGTCCGTCGACAGGAACAGGTACTGCGGGCAGGTCTCGCCGAAGACCGGGAGCCCCTCGTCGCGGGCCCGCGCCAGCTCCGCGAGCGCCTCCTGCGCCGACACGTGCACCACGTACAGCGGCGCGCCCGCCACCTGCGCCAACTTGATCGCACGGTGCGTCGCCTCCGCTTCCAGGAGGGACTTGCGGACCTCACCGTGGTAGCGCGGGTCGGTCTCGCCGCGGGCCAGCGCCTGCTCGACCAGGACGTCGATCGCGATGCCGTTCTCCGCGTGCATCATGATCAGGCCGCCGTTCTCCCCGGCCCGCTGCATGGCCCGCAGAATCTGCCCGTCGTCGGAGTAGAAGACACCCGGGTAGGCCATGAACTGTTTGAACGAGGTCACCCCCTCCCCCACCAGCAGATCCATCTCCTTCAGCGTGTCCTCGTGCACGTCGGAGACGATCATGTGGAAGCCGTAGTCGATCGCGCACTGGCCGTCCGCCTTGGCATGCCAGGCGTCGAGGCCCTCGCGCAGCGAGCCGCCCTTCGACTGGATGGCGAAGTCGACGATCGTCGTGGTGCCGCCCCAGGCCGCGGCCCGCGTGCCGGTCTCGAAGGTGTCGGCGGCGTAGGTGCCGCCGAAGGGCATCTCCATGTGGGTGTGTCCGTCGACGCCGCCGGGGATGACGTACTTCTGCGAGGCGTCGATGGTGCGCGCGTCCGTCCAGGACGCGGCGGTGTCGCTTCCGGTGGCCGCGAGGGCCATGACGCGGCCGTCCTCGATGAGGACGTCGGCGTGCATCTCGTCGGCGGCGGTGACGACGAGTCCGCCGCGGATGACCGTACGGACGGCGCTCATGTGCTCCTCCAGGTGTGCGGGTGGTCAGGGGCGGGTCAGGGGCTCGTACGCCTGCGGGGCGCGGTCGCGGTAGAACTGCCAGCGGTCGCGGACCTCGCGGAGCTTCGCCATGTCGAGGTCGCGGACGACGAGTTCGGGCGCCTTGTCGTCGGCGACCTCGCCCACGAACCGGCCCTCGGGGTCGACGAAGTACGACGTGCCGTAGAAGTCGTTGTCGCCGTACTCCTCGACGCCGACCCGGTTGATGGCGCCGACGAAGTACTCGTTGGCGACGGCCGCCGCCGGCTGCTCCAGCTGCCAGAGGTAGCCGGACAGGCCGCGGCTGGTCGCCGACGGGTTGAAGACGATCTGGGCGCCTTCGAGGCCGAGCGCGCGCCAGCCCTCCGGGAAGTGCCGGTCGTAGCAGATGTAGACGCCGATCTTGCCGACGGCGGTGTCGAAGACCGGCCAGCCGCTGTTGCCGCCGCGGAAGTAGAACTTCTCCCAGAAGCCCTTGACCTGCGGGATGTGCGTCTTGCGGTACTTGCCGAGATAGCTGCCGTCTGCGTCGATCACGGCGGCCGTGTTGTAGAGGACGCCCGGCTGCTCCTCCTCGTAGACGGGGAGGACGAGGACGATGCCGTGTTCGCGGGCGAGGGCCTGGAAGCGCTGGACGACCGGTCCTTCCGGGACGGCCTCCGCGTACTCGTAGAACTTCGCGTCCTGCACCTGGCAGAAGTACGGGCCGTAGAACAGCTCCTGGAAGCAGAGGACTTGGGCGCCCTGCGCGGCGGCGTCACGGACCGCCTGCTCATGCACCTTGATCATGGACTCTTTGTCGCCGGTCCATGCGGTCTGGAAGATGGCGGCGCGGATCACGGGGCTCATCGGGACCTCCCTGAGAGGGGGTTGCGCGGTGTGGTGTCGACGATAGGGAGTGCGGGTCGGTGCGGCCGAGTCGCAGCGTGTCACGCATGGCGCCGCGGGCGTTGCACGGTGTCACGGGCCCGACTGCGCGTCGTGCGCGAGCAGGGCCAGATGGACGGACGCGGCCTGCTCGAAGTCGTCGAGGTCGACGCCGAGCAGTGTCTCTATGGTCTGCAGGCGGCGGTAGAGGGCGGGTCGGCTCATGTGGGTGAGGTGAGCGGTGCGGGACTTGTTGCGGCCGGTGGCGAGGTAGCCGCGCAGGACCGGGAGGAGCTCCGCGGCGTCCTCGGAGTTCAGGACGGCGTCCAACTCCCGTTCCGAAAAAGCCTGTACGCGGGGGTCGTCGCGCAACTGCCGTACGAGGCCGCGCAGTCGTACGTCGCCGATGCGGACCACGGGCGGGAGTCCTGGCGGCGCGCCGGTGACGGCGTCGGCGACGTGCAGCGCCTCGCGCAGCGCCTCCGACACGTCCTCCCAGTCGGTACTGGCGGGCCCCGCCGCGACGACGGCGCGCGCGTCGCCGGTCTCCGCGCGCAGCCGGTCGGCGAAGTGCGCGGCGAGGGCCTCCGGTGCCTGGTCGCGGGCGAGGCTGAGGAGGACGGCGGTCGTGGTGGTGCCTTCGGTGAGTTCCGCCACGAGCCCCGAAAGGCCCAATAGGCGTAGTAGGCGGTCGAGTTGGGTCGGTGATGTGTCGCGTACGACGAGGGGGAGGAAGGTGCGGCGGTTCACCGGGAGACCCGCCGCGCGGGCGCGGGGCAGCAGGCCGCGGGCCGGTGCGCCGCCCGCGAGCAGGTCGGCGAGCAGACAGCGGGCCGACTGTTCCTCCCAGCTCGGCCCGGAGCCCGACAGGAGGTGGTGCAGCACCAGGGCCTCCGCCGCACGGTCCGCGAGCAGCCGCCCGGACGCTCCGTCGCCGCGGTGCCCGCACAGTACGACGGAGCCCCAGCGTTCGCCGCGGCCGCCGAGGTCCGCGCGGATCCAGCCCTCGCCGTCGACTCCGCCGGGCTGCCGGGCGATGCGGTCCCAGTCGCGCAACACGTCGTCGACGGAGGGGTGTTCGCCGGCGGTGGCGAGGACGCGGTGGGCGAGGTTGGTGAGGACGACCGGGCAGCCGCTGTGCGCGGCGATCTCGTCGAGCAGGCCCTGGAGCGGGGCGCCCGCCGTGATGAGGCCGGTGAGCGCGGTACGGATTCCTTCGGAGAGGCTGACGGCGGCGAACTTCCTTCGTACGAGCCGGGATTGCACCTCCTCCGTCAACTCGGCGAAGGGGAACGGGCGGTGCAGCACCACCATCGGCAGTCCGTGCCGTTCTGCGGCGCGGCGCATTCCCTCCGGGGAGGAGGGGAAGGCGCGGCCGAGGCCGAGCACGAGGGCGGATGCCTCCGCGCGGTGCAGGGAGTTGATGTACTCGGCCTGTAGCCGCTCGTCGTCCGCGAGCAGGACGCCGGTGGTGAGGATCATCTCGCCGCCGCTCAGCATCACGCCTACGTCCGCGGCCTCGGCCACGTGTACCCAGCGGACGGGGCGGTCGAGGTGGCCGGCCGCGGCGACCACCTCCGGTTGGCCGGCGGCGATGCGGTCCAGGTCGAGTATTTGGCGGACGGAGAGGGTGTGCGTGGACATGTGCGGGGTCTCCTCGTGTGGAGCGGCTACCCGGCGAGCGGTCACGGGGCTCTGCCCCGGACCCCGCGCCTCAATCGCCGGCGGGGCTTGATGTGGGAGCGGCCTCGGAGACCTCCCCGAACCCCACGCCTCAAACGCCGGCGGGGCTTGAATTGAGCGCCCGCTCCAAAATTCGCGCTCCCTCCTCCGCCTCCGCCACGTTCAACGTCATCGGCGGAGCGATCCGCAGGACGCTGGAATCGTGGCCGCCGCCCTTGCCGATCAACAGGCCCTGCTCGCGGCAGGATTCGATGACCTGCGCCGCGTCGGGGCCGGGGCCGGGGGCCTCCAGTTCGACGCCGATCATCAGGCCACGCCCCCGCACCTCCCGCACGCCGGGCGCGCTCGCGGCGATCGCGCGCAGGCGCTCGATGAGGAGTCCGCCGACCCGCCGGGCGTTGCCCTGGAGGTCGTGTTCCAGGAGGTAGGAGAGGTTGGCGAGGCCCGCCGCCATGGTGATCGGGGAGCCGCCGAACGTCGAAATGGAGTTGGCGTCAAGGCAGTTCATGACGTCCCCGCGGGCGACGACGCCGCCGATCGACATGCCGTTGCCGATGCCCTTGGCGAAGGTGAGGATGTCCGGCGGCCCGGATTGCGCATGCGCCTGCCAGCCCCAGAAGTGCTCGCCCGTGCGGCCCCAGCCGGTCTGCACCTCGTCCGAGATCCACAGGATGCCGTGCTCGCGCAGGACGTCGCGGAAGGCGGCGTACAGGCCGTCCGGCGGGGAAGTGAAGCCGCCGACGCCCTGGATGGGTTCGGCGATGAGCGCCGCCACGTTGCCGCGGGTCTGGCCGAGCATGTCCCGCAGGTCCGCGACGCAGGCGTCGGTGAACTCGGCGTCGGACAGGTGGGCGTAGGGGCCGCGGCCGCGCACGCCCCCGTGCACGTACAGCGTTTGCAGCGGGGACAGGCTCGTCGGCGACCAGCCCTGGTTGCCGGTGATGCCGACGGCGGAGAACGAACGGCCGTGGTAGCTGTTGCGCATCGCCAGGATCTGGTTGGACCTGCGGTACGCGGTGGCGAGCAACAGCGCCGTGTCGTTGGCCTCGGTGCCCGACGTGGCGAAGAAGACGCGGGCGTCCGGGATGCCCGACAACTGGGCGACACGCTCGGCGAGTTCGACCATCGGCCGGTTGAGGTAGAGCGTCGACGAGTGGACGATCCGGGAGGCCTGTTCGCTCACCGCCTTCGTGACCTCGGGCAGGGCGTGCGCCGTCATCGTCGTGAGGATGCCGCCGAAGAAGTCCAGGTACTTCCTGCCCTCGGCGTCCCAGACGTACCGGCCCTCGCCGTGCGTGAGCTCGATCGGATCGTCGTAGTACAGGGCCAGCCAGTCCGGCATGACATCGCGGTGGCGATCGTGCAGAGAGGCTCGGGAGGGGGTGGTCATCGGCAGCACTCCTTCTTCCTTACGTCTCTACGTCGCTGCGTCTCTGCGTCGTCTTCTGCGCGGATACGTCTCCGCGTACGCCTCTACGCACGTAGAACGGCCGTAGAGGGACGAACGTAAGCCCCATCGAAGGGCTTGCCAAGGGCATCGTCGGCAACCCGCTGGATCGGGGCGGCACCGACACCCGGGCGGGTGACGGTTCAGTGCGCGAGGCCCGCGACGCGCAGTGCGTGCACAGGTCCCAGTAGCGCTCCTCGGAGACCTGCCGCGCCGCGTCGAGCAGCAGCGGGACGAGCCGGTCGGGGGCGTCGCGCGCGCTGTGGGCGGCCTCTTCGGGTGTGCGGCCGCGGACGTACGCGTCCAGGAGGGTGCGGACCTCGCGGTGCCGGCTCGCCGCGTCGAGCCGGCGCACCGCGGCGCCGAACTCGGTGGGCGGGCTGCCCGTGCCCTGGCGCAGCAGCGCCTGTCCGTCACCGGTGCGGCCGGCCGCGACCAGCGCGTCGGCGGCGGCGACCAGCCGGTCCAGCGGCAGTGCCCCGGCCTCCCACAGCAGGGTGGCCCAGTCGGCGCCGAGCCCGGACCGCGTCAACTCGTCGGCGAGCAGCGGGAAATGGGTCGCGGGCCCGGCCGCCGCGCCCACGAGCACCATGTGCGCCTCGCCGCTGTGGCCCCCGGCGCGGTGGCGGGCCAGGAGGGCGACCGTGTCCGCGACGTCGGCGTACGCGGTGGCGTCGACCGAGGGCGGGGCGGGGGTCGCCACCTCGTCCCGTCCTGGCGCGGCACCGGCGAACCGGGCGCCTGTGGGGGTGGCGGGCGCGGGAGAGGGGGCCGACCCGGTCGCGGCGCCTGAGCCTGGCTCCGGTTCCTCCCTCGTCTCTGCCTCCTCCATCGCCATCCCCGCGAAGCGGGCGCTGCCCCGGGGTCGGCGTTTGCGCGCCTTGGCGGGAGTGGGAGTGGGAGCGGGAGTGGGGGCCGCGGCCGGCGTCGAGCCCGAGAGCGCTGGGTCGGGGCCCAACTCATCCAGCCTCGACCCGAGTTCGGCGAGCCGCGCGGTCGCCCGCTCGTGGTCGTCGTGCGCCCACGCCAGGTCGATGCGGACGGCGTCCGCCTCCTCCTGGTCGGTGACGGAGCCGAGGCGGGCGCCGAGTTCCTGGAGGCGCCGCGCCGCGTACCGCCGCTCGCGCGCCATCACGTCCATCCGGTCGGCGAGCAGCGCGCGCCCGCCCGGCCCGGTGTCGTGGACACGGGCGGACGCGCGGTACAGGGCGTGGGCGCGGGCCGCCTCCCGCTCGGCGTGCTCGGTTCCCAGCGTCGCGGCGAGGTCTTTCAGCAGCGCCTCCACCACGTCCCACGGGGGCACCTCACTGCCGTCGAGGCAGGCGCGCATGCCCTCGGGATCCCGCCGCCAGAAGACGCCGCACCAACCGGCGCGCTGGTCGAGCCGGGCGTTGAGCCCCCGCAGATATGCCGCGAAGTCCCTTACCCGGTCCGGGAGTTGTCCCACTTCCGCCACGCGCCCCGCCGATCGTCGCACCCTGGTGCCTTTTGGAGCCTTACGCTCCGGAAGCAAACACCTCGCGTGTTACGGGGGTGCTACGCGCGCTTTTCGGGGTGCGCACCGACGCGCGCCAGGCGGGGATCAGGCACGCGTCAGGCAGGGATCAGCGCGCAGTGCTTCACCAGTTCGTCCATGGAAAGGCCCAGCTCGCGGGCGAGCGCGGCGACCGTGAAGAAGGCGGGGGTGGGCGCCCGGCCCGTCTCGATCTTGCGCAGCGTCTCGACGGAGACGCCCGCGCCCGCGGCCACCTCCGTCATGCTGCGCCCGACCCGCGCCTCGCGCAGCAGTCGGCCGAGGCGCTCGCCGCGCTCGCGCTCTTCGGGGGTCAAGGGGGTTCGGACCATGCCCCCACCCTACCCGAGGCCCCAATTTTTGTACCGGATTTAAATACCGGTATAGTTATTGGCATGGTGGAACTGAAGACGGACACACAGATCGACGCGATGCGGGAGGCGGGGCGGGTCGTGGGCCACGCGCTCACCGCGGTACGGGAGCACGCGGCCGTGGGCGTGAGCCTGCTGGACCTCGACGAGGTGGCACGCGAGGTGCTGCGCGAGGCGGGGGCGACGTCCCCGTTCCTCGGCTACCGGCCGAGTTTCGCGACGACGCCGTTCCCCGCGGTGATCTGCGCGTCCGTGAACGACGCGATCGTGCACGGCATCCCGACCACGTACCGGCTGCGGGACGGGGACCTCGTGTCGATCGACTGTGGGGCGGAGCTGGGCGGCTGGGCCGGGGACTCCGCGATCAGCTTTACGGTCGGCGGGGCGCGGGCCGAGGACGTACGACTCGTGGAGACGGCCGAGCGGGCGCTTGCCGCGGGGATCGGGGCGGCGGTCGTCGGCAACCGGATCGGGGACATCGCGCGGGCGATCGGGGCGGTGTGCCGGGAGGCGGGGTACGGGATCCCGGAGGGATTCGGCGGGCATGGGATCGGGCGGCGGATGCACGAGGATCCGCCGGTGCCGAATGAGGGGCGGGCGGGTCGGGGTATGCGGTTGCGGCACGGTATGGCGCTGGCGATCGAGCCCATGGTCATCGGCGGTGGTGGCGACGGCTACCACGAGGCGCCCGACGGGTGGACCCTGCGCACCAACGACGGTTCCCGCGCCTCCCACGCGGAACACTCCGTGGCGATCACGGATGCCGGCCCCCGCATCCTGACGGCCCGCTAGACCGGGGTGGCGCCGTCGGGGCTCCGCCCCGCACCCCGCTGGCTCTCGTCCACGAGGCGGGGCTTAAAAGATCGCCTCAATCGCCGGCGGGGCTTGACAGATCAAGCCCCGCCGGCGGCTGATCTCTCA
>NZ_JBEOVM010000162.1:0-10660 GCF_040295505.1 Streptomyces sp. NPDC002790
GCTTGATAAATCAAGCCCCGCCGGCGATTGCTCTCTCAAGCCCCCTGGGGGCGGGCGATCTCATCCAGCCCCTGCGGCGGGTGGGCAATTTAAGCCCCTGCGGCGATCGAGCAGCGGGGTCCGGGGCGGAGCCCCGTGGGCGTAACGCCGTCACGGCTCAAAGGATTACGCGGCCGACCGAAACTCCTCGCCCAGCCCCCGAAACACCCCGGTATTCAAGGCGAACGCCGCCTTGCACTCGGCCACCACCCGCTGCTTCTCCAACTCATCCACCGCGATCCCATCCAGCAACTCCCGGTAGCCCCGCTTGAACGCCGCCGGGTTCCCCACCCCCTCGAACACGTAGAACCGCACCCCGTCCCCCTTGCGCGCGAACCCCCACGCCTTCTCCGCCTTGTCGCGGATGATCTGCCCACCCGAGAGATCACCGAGGTAGCGGGTGTAGTGGTGCGCCACATACCCGCCGGGCCAGGAGGCCGCACACTCCGCGACCCGCTCCGCGTACGCCCGCGTCTGCGGCAGCGCGGACACCGTCTCCCGCCAGTCCGGCCCCCGCAGATGCGCGAGGTCGCGCTCCAGCTCGGGCACGCGCAGCAGCTCCGGCCGGAGGAACGGCCCGGCCACCGGATCACCGGCAAGGTGTCGCGCGCCGTCCTCAAGTGCCCGGTAAACGAACCACAGTTGCTCCGTGTACCGCGCGTACGCGTCCACGCCGAGCCGCCCGCCGAGCAGGTCACCCATGAACGTCGACGTCTCCGCCTCCGTGTGCTGTTCATGCGACGCGGTGCGGATCAGGGTGGAGAACGGGGTGTCCATGAGGCCTCCGCCGTAGAGTATTAATTAGGTTAGGCTTGCCTAAGATTATAGCCTTCCCGACACGCTGTCGGTAAAAACCTACCCGGTTCTCCGATCAAGGGAACGTAAACAGAAGAGCCCGCCCCACAAGGGGCGGGCTCGATGCGCGAGAGGTATCGCCCACGGCAGCAACGCCTACGGCAGCGTGAGGACCTCCGTGCCGCTCTCCGTGACGACCAGCGTGTGCTCGAACTGGGCGGTCCGCTTACGGTCCTTCGTGACGACCGTCCAGCCGTCCCCCCACATGTCGTACTCGTACGTGCCGAGCGTGAGCATCGGCTCGATCGTGAACGTCATGCCGGGCTGAATCACGGTCGTGGCCTGCGGGGAGTCGTAATGCGGGACGATCAGGCCGCTGTGGAACGACGAGTTGATGCCGTGCCCGGTGAAGTCGCGCACGACGCCGTACCCGAACCTCTTCGCGTACGACTCGATGACCCGGCCGATGATGTTGATCTGACGCCCCGGCTTGACGGCCTTGATGGCACGGTCGAGGGACTCGCGGGTCCGCTCGACGAGCAGCCGCGACTCCTCGTCGACGTCGCCCACCAGGTACGTGGCGTTGTTGTCGCCGTGCACGCCGCCGATGTACGCGGTGACGTCGAGGTTGATGATGTCGCCGTCCTTGAGGACGGTCGAGTCCGGGATGCCGTGGCAGATGACCTCGTTGACGCTCGTGCACAGCGACTTCTGGAAGCCGCGGTAGCCGAGCGTGGAAGGGTACGCGCCGTGGTCGCACATGTACTCGTGCGCGATCCGGTCCAGCTCGTCCGTGGTGACACCGGGGGCGATCGCCTTCGCCGCCTCCGCCATGGCCCGCGCCGCGATCCGGCCGGCGATCCGCATCGCCTCGACGGTCTCCGGGGTCTGCACCTCGGGGCCCGTGTACGGAGTCGGCGCGGGCTTGCCGACGTACTCGGGGCGCCGGATGTTCCCGGGCACGGAGCGGACGGGGGAGATCTCCCCCGGAACGAGCAGGGTGGGCGAAGCTTGCGACTGGCCAGACATGCCAGCGAGTGTAACGAGCGCGGGTGGGGGAGCATGGCGGGGACGAGAGGAGCCGCCGTGGCGCTGTTCAAGAAGCGAACCGTCGGAAAGCCGGGCGAGTGGTACTACTGCCTGGAGCACAAGAAGGTCGAAGAGGGGCCGGAGTGCCCCAACAAGGACCGTTTCGGCCCCTACGCCTCCCGCGAGGAGGCCCAACACGCGATGGACACCGCGAAGGAACGCAACCTGGAGTGGGAGTCCGACCCCCGCTGGCACGACAAGCCGGACGACAATTCAAACCCCGCCGGCGACTGAGCCGCGTCATTTAAGCCCCTGCGGCGATTGAGCCGCGTCTTTCAGGCCCTTGCGGTGATGGAGGCGCGTCTTTTGAGCCCCCGCGGCGATTGAGGCGCGTCTTTCAACCCCTGCGGCGATTGAGCAGCGGGGTCCGGGGCGGAGCCCCGTGCGGGGGGGGGCAACACTCACCACCGCGCGGGCGGCGGCGCCGTCAAATGATCGGCCAGCCGGGACAGCCGGTCCCGAAACCCCCGCCGCCCCCGCGGAGCCCCCACCGCGTTCTCCCCCGCCGCCGCACTGACCAAATGCTGCACCGTGTCGATATCGAGATCCGTGTCGACGGGAACGCTCAACCCGTCATGCGCCATGGCCCCGAGCTCACCGCCGGAGGCCCCCGCTTCGAGCGCCAGAATCGTCGCCCCCGCGCGACGCGCATCGTGCACCCGCTCCAGCAACGACGCACCCGGCGAGGACGGCGTGACCACGAGGAGCGTCTCGCCGCGCCGCGCCGCTTCAAGCCGGCCGAGCCCGACGGCCAGATGCGCCGGGTCGTCCGGACGCGCCGCATGCCGGACGAGCGTGGGCGCCAGCTCGGGCACACCGGACCAGGCCGCCTCGTCGACCAGATGGGCCGCCAGATGCCAGGGCTCGTACGTCGGCGTGCCCACGAGGAGGAGCCCGCCGCCGTGCGCGGCGACCGAGGAGCGCAGCGCCCCGGCGAAGCGACGCGTGGCGGACGGCCACTCGGTCCCGGCTAGTACCTCGCGCAGCAGTGCTACTCGTACGGCATCCATGGGGTCGCATGGTGCCTCAAGTGGCCTGCCGGTTCGTCTCGTTCGGTGGAAGTCCGCCCGTACGAGACCTGTACCCCCTGGGTAGGGTCGCCGCATGACCTCTACCGAAAGCAGCCGGAGCGGCCAGAAGGCCCCGGCCAAGGACCCCTGGGACCTGCCCGATGTCTCCGGCCTCGTCGTCGGCGTCCTCGGCGGGACGGGACCGCAGGGCAAGGGCCTCGCCTACCGCTTCGCCCGCGCGGGCCAGAAGGTGATCCTCGGCTCCCGCGCCACCGAGCGCGCGCAGGCCGCCGCCGATGAACTCGGCTTCGGCATCGAGGGCGCCGACAACGCCGAGTGCGCCCGCCGCAGCGACATCGTGATCGTCGCCGTGCCGTGGGACGGCCACGGCGCCACCCTCGAAGCCCTGCGCGAGGACCTCGCGGGCAAGCTCGTCGTCGACTGCGTCAACCCGCTCGGCTTCGACAAGAAGGGCGCGTACGCCCTGAAGCCGGAGGAGGGAAGCGCGGCGCAGCAGGCCGCGGCGCTGCTTCCGGATTCGCGGGTCACGGCCGCCTTCCACCACCTGTCGGCCGTCCTGCTCATCGACCCGGAGGTCGAGGAGATCGACACCGACGTCATGGTCCTCGGCGAGGAGCGCGCCGACGTGGAGCTCGTCCAGGCCCTCGCCGGGCGCGTGGCGGGCATGCGCGGCATCTTCTCGGGCCGGCTCCGCAACGCCCACCAGGTCGAGTCCCTGGTCGCGAACCTCATCTCGGTGAACCGCCGCTACAAGGCGCACGCGGGCCTGCGCGTAACCGACGTATAGGCACGTACGGGGTGCCTTCCGGCGCTCACGGGGCATGGGGGACACTGGTCGGCGTACTACCCGCCGCACCGTCGTCTGGAGCCGACCCCCATGCCCCGCATCGCACTGTTCTCCCTGGTCGTCTGCGCCCTGGCCGTCGCGGCGGCCGTGGTCTCCTTCGTCGAGGGCAGCTTCCTCGGGATCGTGTGGGTGCTCATCGCGGGTGTCACGTCGAACATGTCGTGGTTCTACCTGCGCAGGGCGAAGGCCGAGAAGCAGGCCGCGCAGGCCGAGGCCGCGCCTACTGCGTGAACGTCGGGATCTCCGGGGTGCCCTGCCAGAACTGGTAGAACTCGCGACCCCAGTACGTGTCCCACTCGTGGACGCCGAGCGCGCCGAGCACCCAGTCGACCGCCTCGAAGAACCACTGGTTGATCTCCGGGATCCACAGCACCGCGAACACGGCGAGCAGACCGAACGGCGCGAACGGCTCCACCTGCCGCCGGATCTTGTGCGACAGCCACGGCTCGATCACCCCGTACCCGTCCAGGCCCGGCACCGGAAGGAAGTTCAGGATCGCCGCGGTCACCTGGAGCAGGGCGAGGAATCCGAGCGCGTAACGGAACGTGTCAGGCACTCCGTCCAGCGCGTCCAGCCAGAACGGCGCCGTGCACACGATCGCGAACAGTACGTTCGTCAGCGGCCCGGCCGCCGAGATCAGGCTGTGCCGCCAGCGCCCCCGGATCCGGCCCCGCTCGATGAAGACGGCGCCGCCGGGCAGGCCGATCCCGCCCATGATCACGAAGAGCACGGGCAGCACGATGCTGAGCAGGGCGTGCGTGTACTTCAGCGGGTTCAGGGTCAGATAGCCCTTCGCGCCGATCGAGATGTCGCCGCTGTGCAGGGCCGTGCGCGCGTGCGCGTACTCGTGCAGACAGAGCGAGACGACCCAGGCGCCCGTCACGAACAGGAACACCGCGAAGCCCGGCTGGGACGCGAAGTCCGTCCACACCGCCCAGCCGGCCACCGCCGTGATCGCGGCGATGCCGAGGAAGACGGGGCTGATCCTGTTGTCGCCGCGGCGTGCGGTGGCGGTGGTCATGGGGTGGGACTCCCGGGGCTGACTGGTCGGCTGGCTCACCGAACGTACTCGCTGTATGCGGGAAACGTGTCGCGGTACTGCGGGAGTTCCGGACAAGGTAGGGGCATGACGAAGCCCAGGCAGGTACCGGGCGCGGTGGCCGAGCGGCAGCGGGGACAATAGGTCCGTGCGCTACCGCATCCTCGGCACCACGCAAGCACTCCGCGACGACGGCACGGCCGTCCCGGTCGGCGGGGCACGCCTCCGCGCGCTCCTCACGGTGCTGGCCCTGCGGCCCGGCCGCGCCGTACCCGTCGCGTTCCTCGTCGACGAAGTGTGGGGCGAGGAACCGCCCGCGGATGCGGCGGGTGCGTTGCAGGCGCTCGTCGGGCGGTTGCGCAGGGCCCTGGGGGCGGAGGTGATCACCTCGTCCGACGGCGGGTACCGGCTCGCGGCCTCCGCGGACGACGTCGACCTGTTCCGCTTCGAGCGGCTGACCGCCGACGGCGCGAGGGCCTTCGCGGACGGGGATCCGGCGAAGGCGGTCGACCTCCTCGACGATGCGCTCGGGTTGTGGCGGGGGCCGGTCCTCGCCGATCTTCCGGACCGGGTGGCGGAGGGGGCGCGTTGGGACGCGCGGCATGTGGACGCGCGGCGGACGCGTCTCGCGGCGTGTCTGGACCTGGGCCGTGCGCACGAGGTCCTGCCGGAGGTGACGTCGCTGTGTGACGCGTATCCGTTGGACGAGTCGTTGCAGGTGTTGCGCCTGCGGGCGTTGCGCTCCGCGGGGAGGGGGGCGGAGGCGTTGGTGGCGTACGAGGTGGTGCGGCGGGAGTTGGCGGATGCGCTTGGTGCGGATCCGGGGCCGGAACTTCGGGCGCTGCACGAGGAGTTGTTGACCCCGACCGCCCCGACCGCCCCGACCGCCCCGACCGCCCCGACGCCACGGGGCTCCGCCCCGGACCCGCCTCAATCGCCGGCGGGGCTTGAAAGGCCTGCCCAATCGTCGGCCGGGCTGGAAAGGCCTGCTCAATCGCCGCAGGGGCTTGATGGGGCCCACCCGCCGCAGGCGCAGGCGCAGGGGCTTGGGGCGTCCGGTGCTGCTGCCGTCGCCTTGGGCAGTCTGCCGCCTGGGGCGGCAGGGTGGGCAAGGCGGCCCGCGGTGCCGCGTAACGGGGATACGGCCTCCGCCCCGGGGAACCTCAGGGCCCGGCTGACCTCGTTCGTGGGCAGGGACGGCGACCTCGACGCCATCCGGGCCGACCTCGGCCGCGTGCGGCTGGTCACGTTGCTCGGGCCGGGCGGCGCAGGCAAGACGCGGCTGTCGCAGGAGGCCGCCGAGGGGCTCGGTACCGCCCCGGACGGGGTGTGGCTCGCGGAGCTCGCCCCGGTCAGCGACCCCGCCGCCGTACCGGAGGCGGTCGTCGGCGCCCTCGGGGCCCGCGAAACCGTGCTGCGCGGCGCCGGCGCCGAAGAACTCCGCGTCGCGGGCGAGCGCCAGGGCGACGACCCCCTCGTACGCCTCGTGGAGCACTGCGAGAACCGCCGTCTCCTGCTGATCCTCGACAACTGCGAGCACGTCATCGAGGCCGCCGCCGCCCTCGCGGAGGACCTCCTCGCCCACTGCCCCGGCGTTACGATCCTCGCCACGAGCCGCGAACCCCTCGGCGTACCGGGCGAGTTGCTGTACCCGGTGGAACCGCTCCCGGAGCCGTACGCGCTGCGGCTGTTCGGGGAGCGCGGCCGGGCCGTTCGTCCCGGGTTCGCCCCGGAGCAGGACCCGGAAGCCGTAGGTGAGATCTGTCGGCGCCTCGACGGGCTTCCGCTCGCCATCGAACTCGCCGCCGCCCGGCTCCGGATGCTCACGCCCCGCCAGATCGCCGACCGCCTCGACGACCGCTTCCGCCTCCTCACCTCCGGCGCCCGCACCGCCCTGCCCCGCCAGCAGACGCTCCGCGCGGTCGTCGACTGGTCGTGGGAGCTGCTCGACGTGCCGGAGCGTGCCACCCTCGCCCGCCTCTCCGTGTTCAGCGGCGGCTGCGACCTGTCCGCCGCCGAGGCGGTCTGCGGCCCGGACGCGCTTGACGCCCTGGCCTCCCTTGTCGACAAGTCGCTCGTGGTCGCCGCCCCGGAGGAGGGCAGCGGCGACATGCGCTACCGGCTCCTCGAAACCGTCTCCGAGTACGCGGGCGACCGCCTCGACGAGTCCGGGGAGCGCGCCGCCGCCGAGCGCGCCCACCTCACGTACTACCGCGAACTCGCCCGCACCACCGACCCGTTGCTCCGCGGCAGCGGCCAGCGCGCGGCCATCGCCCGGATCGAGCGGGACTACGAGAACCTCCGGACCGCTCTGCGGCACGCCGTCGCGGCCCGTGACGAGCAGGAGGCGTTCAGCCTCGTCCTGTCCCTGACCTGGTTCTGGCAGATGCGGGACCTGCGCGTCGACGCCCGTACGTGGACGGGGGAGGCCGCGGCGCTCGGCCCCGACCCGTTCGCCGGGCCCGGCAGCCCCGCCCCGCCGATCTTCGAGCGCTGCACCGACACCCCGCCCCCGCTGACCGGCGAGCTCTTCGAAGAGGCGCGCCGCCAGGTCCACCTGTGCCGGCTCGGCTACATGGACATGGAGATGGACCACTGGCAGACGGAGCGGGGCCAGGACCGGCTGCGCGCCGTCATCGAGACCTACCACCCCGACCTCCCGCAGGCCTGCCGCCCGCCCGGCAACATCTGGTACTTCGCCGTCCTGATGACCGGCGACATGGACCAGCTGCAGGAGCTCGCCGCGGTGTCCGCGCGGACCTGCCGCGAGCTCGGCTACGACTGGGAGCTGGCGCTCGTCCTCCAGATGCGGGCCAACGTGTTCGCCAACCGCAGTGACTGGGCCGAGGAAGGGCTCACGTTCGCCGACGAGTCGCTGGAGCTGTTCAGTCGGCTCGGTGACGAGTGGGGAACGGCCGAGGCGCTGTCCGCGCGCGGCGAGGCGTACGAGAAGCTCGGCGACTTCGAGGGTGCCGCCGCCGACTACACGCGCGCCCGTGAGGTCGCGTACAGCATGGGCGCCCACTCCCAGGCTGCGATCCTCCAGGTCAGGCTCGGCCAGGCGCGTATCGAGCAGGGGGACATCGAGGAGGGCGAGGCGCTGCTGTGGGACTCGCTGGAGGACGGGCGCCGGCACACCAACGAGTCCCGGCCCGCCGCCCGCCTCTTCCTCGTGTCCCATCTCGCGTTCACCGGTCGCACTGTCGAGGCCCGTGAGCAACTGGCCCTGCTGCGCGCCGAGTTCAGGGTGGCGCAGATCGGGTTCTTCCACGGCATGACCGTCGGCATGGAGGCGATGATCGACGCCGTCGACGGGCACACCGAGGACGCCGTCGAGAATGTACGGCGCTGCCTCGCCATCGCGCGGGACCCGCTGTCCGCGCTCGTCATGCCGCAACTGTTGGGGCTGCATCTGTGCACGGCGTCCCGGGCCCTCGCCCAACGGGGCAGGGAAGGCGACGCGGTGGCCGCCGCCCGGCTCATGGGCGCGGCCGACGCGGCGATGCCCGAGGGCCACAAGCCGGCCGTACTCGAACGCAATTGGCGCGCGGCCGCCGCGGCGCAGACCCGCGCGCTGCTCGACGAGGCGACGTACGAACGGGCATACGCAGAGGGCGGTGGCCTCTCCTTGGAGGAGGCCACCGCCCTGCTGGACGACTGACGACTGACGCGAAGCGACGGGGTCGCCCGGCCCCGTTCTGCGCGGTCTCAGCTCTTCGTGGTGAACTTACGGATCGCGATCGGCGCCATGACGGCGGTGAGAAGCGCCGTCCACCCGAGGGTCACCCACAGGTCGTGGGCGACGGGGCCGCCGGTCATCATCCCGCGGCAGGTGTCCGCGAGCGCCGAGATCGGGTTCCAGTCGGTGAAGCCCTGCAGCCAGCCCGGCATCGACTGGGTCGGCGCGAAGATCGAGGAGCCGAACTGCAGCGGCATCATCACGAGGAAGCCCATGGCCTGCACGGCCTGCGCGCTCTTCATGACCACGCCGAGCGTCAGGAAGATCCACATGATGGCGGAGCCGAACAGCGCGGTCAGGCCGATGGCGCCGAACAGACCGGCCCAGTTGGTGATGTCGAAGCCGACGAGCAGCGCGACGATCATCAGGACCACGGTGGCGACGAGGAGCCGCAGCATCTCCACGACCACTTTGGCCATCAGCACCGAGCCGCGGCCGATGGGCAGGGACCGGAAGCGGTCCATGATGCCCTTCTGGAAGTCCTCGTTGAAGCCGGTGCCGACGCCCTGCGCGATGTTCATGGACATCATCGCGACCATGCCGGGGATCACGTACTGGACGTACGCGTCCTGGCCGCCGCCCATCGCGGAGCCGATCGAGCCGCCGAAGACGTACACGAACAGGAGGGTGAAGATGACCGGCATGAGGACCGCGTCGAACATCGACTCCGGGTCGTTGCGGATCCACAGCAGGTTGCGGCGGATCAGCGCGCCGGTGTGCCGCAGATGGCCGCGCAGGCCGATCTTGGGGTCGGCCTCGACGGTGATCGTGGGGACCGTGGTGGGGGAGAGGGATTCAGAAGGGGCGCCGCGCAGCGGCTCGTTGAGGGTGGCGGTGGGAGACGGGTGGGAACTCATACGGCGGCCTCGTGGAGTTCGGGCCTGGCGTCCTCCGGGGCGGAGGCCTTGTGGCCGGTGATGGACAGGAACACCTCGTCCAGGCTGGGGAGTTCGGTGGTGATGGAGCCGATCGTGATGCCCCGCGCGGTGACCGCGCCCACCACGGCGGTGAGCTGCTCGTCACTGAGCACGGGAACCAGGACGGACCCGGACTGGGTGTCCACGGTGGAGGTGGCGAGGCCCGTGAGCCCCATGTCGTCCATCGCGTGCGCCAGCGGACGCAGCTCCCGCGGGTCGGCCGGACGGATCCGCAGGGTGCGGCCGCCGACCTTCGCCTTGAGCTCCTCGATGCCGCCACGCGCGATGACCTTGCCGTGGTCGACGACGGTGAGCTCGGAGGCCAGCTCCTCGGCCTCGTCCATGTACTGCGTGGTGAGCAGGACGGTCACGCCGTCCTTGACCATGTTCTGCACCTCTTCCCACACCTCGTTACGGGTACGGGGGTCGAGCCCGGTCGTCGGCTCGTCCAGGTACAGGACGTGCGGGCGGCCGATCATCGACGCCGCAAGGTCGAGGCGGCGGCGCATACCGCCGGAGTACGTCTTCGCGGGCCGGCCGGCCGCGTCGGTCAGCGAGAACCGCTCCAGGAGGGCGTCGGCGCGGGCCTTCGCCTCCTTCCTGGACAGGTCGAGCAGCCGCCCGATCATGTACAGGTTCTCGCGTCCTGAGATCTTCTCGTCGACCGAGGCGTACTGGCCGGTGAGGCCGATCACGCGGCGCAGTTGGCGGGGCTGGTGCACGGCGTCGTAGCCCGCGACTATCGCGGTGCCGGAGTCGGGGGTGATCAGGGTGGACAGGCAGCGGACGAGGGTGGTCTTGCCGGCGCCGTTCGGCCCGAGGACACCCATCACGGTGCCCTCGTGCACGTCCAGGTCCACGCCGTCCAGGGCCTTGGTCTCGCCGTAGTGCTTGACCAGTCCCCTTACGGATACGGCGACCGGCCGGTCGCTCACGGGGTTCTTGTCGATTCGCGTCATGCCCTCAAGCTGTCACCCCCCACCGACAACCCACCGACATCCGACCGACAGGTGGCGGCCGCCGCCGATATATCGCCGAAAGCTCCCTCCCCACCCCGCCCCTCCCTGAAAGTCCTGCCGGACGGGCCTGCTCAATCGCCGCAGGGGCTACAAACAGTCCTGCCGGACGGGCCGCCTCAATCGCCGGCGGGGCTTGATCATCAAG